>CBDEJQ010000037.1:0-22148 GCA_965240135.1 uncultured Candidatus Saccharibacteria bacterium | reverse complement strand
ATATAAAGATATGGATTTTTTATTGGAGTTATTTTCTGGCAGGCTATTTTTAGCTGCGATTCAGAGTAGAGGTTGTGATTATGTCTGATATTTTATTATGGTTGGCGGCGGCTGTTTTATTGGCGCTTTCTGGGCTATTTTCCGGTCTGAATATTGGCTTAATGATGGCGCGGCCTGATGATTTGAAGCGAAAGGCTAGGCAGGGCGACAAAATTGCGGCGCGAGTGTATCGATATCGAAAAGATGGTTATTATTTGATTTTCTGTATTTTGCTCGGTAATGTCGGCGTGAATACCGCGATGTCAATTTTGCTGGGAAATATGACGAATGGCGTGGTTGGCGGTTTGATTGCGACGCTTCTCATCACGATGTTTGGTGAGATTTTGCCACAGGCGATTTTCTCGCAGCGTGGATATCGATTTGTGCGATATTTCTTTTGGCTGCTTGATGTGATTTACGTGCTATTTTGGCCGCTTGCTCAGCCGATGTCGAAATTGTTGAATCGCTGGCTGGGTAAGGAAACGCCGCAATTATATTCTCATCAGGAGCTGGAGGAGATTATTCACGAGCACGCCGTTAGGTCGGATAGCCCGGTTGATTATGATGAAAGTCGAATTGCGGCAGGTGCGTTGCAGTTTAGTAAAAAGACGGCTGGCGATTTGGTTACGCCGATGAGCGAGGTTTTTGTTGTGGATTTGGATGACGAGCTGGACGCGACTTTACTAGCTCAGATTAAGCACGCTGGACATTCGCGAATTCCAGTTCAATCTGACGGGGAATTGGTCGGAGTTTTATATGTGAAGGATGTCGTTGGACGAGATTTGCCGTTGCCAATTAGTCAATTGTACCGCGATAAAATTTACGATATTGACAAGAGGTCGCGCCTGGATACGGTCTTAAGTCGATTTATTCAAACGCACAATCATTTGTTTGTGGTGATGGACGATGAGGCGGAGCTGGGAATTATTACATTAGAAGACGTGATTGAAGAGATTCTGGATCAAGAGATTGAAGATGAGTATGATGAGGAATAAGATTAAATTGAGGAGGTCATAAAATGTCTGAAGAATATAATAATGGAGTGCCTGATAGATTACGACAAGTTACAGCCGAGACAATGTCTCCTGAAGTACTATATACACTCGATACTTATTCGGACGTATCGCCACAGGATGTGATGTATATTGATGAGTCTAGAGCAGAGGGAAGTGGTCGTCTAATTATCAGTAAAGGACAGTATGTTAAGCTACTTGAGGAGGCTGATCTGTCTACTTCTGATCTGGTGATATTGATGAGCATATGGCAGAGAAATGACCAAGGGGATTTGTGTCGTGGTATTGTCGCCGATTGTCGATTTTATAGCGGACGCTTTGACGTTGAATATGGCGACGAAGAGATTGATGATTGCGATGGAATTGATGATGAAATCTACAATAAGGACGACGAGCAGGTTATTTCTGCAGTAGTTGATTACGGAGATGATAGGGAAGTCAAGATTTGGGGAGATCCGACGTTTTTTGATGCCGCTAGATATATGGCTGGTTTGGTGGATAATGAGTCGATAGAGAAGAACGAGGTTGTTGCGGGCAGTCGCGAGATTCAGGACAGCGTGAGCGACGGCGAGTCGCGGGAGCGTGTGAATGTTGACTCTTTTTATAAGCGCGCGCTTAATGGCTTGGCGAAGATAGTTAAAACTAGGCGAAAATAACGATCTCTAAGCTGACGGAATCTGCGGTCTTTTGAATATTATTTTCAAAAATACCTTGACAATTTAAGGTACCTTGTATAACATAGTACTATGTATAATAAATCAACAAGGAGTTTAATGTGAAAAGAATTGACATTATTAAACGCGCCGGTCGAAATTTGGGACAGTCAAAAGGCCGCACGATTTTAACCGCGCTGGCAATTTCAGTTGGAGCGTTTACGATTGGTCTGGCGCTGATGGCTGGAGAGGGCGGTCGGCTGTATACAAACAGTATGGTTGACGCGGCTGGCGATAAAAAATCCGTTTCGGTCTATAAAAAAGTGACCTCGTCGGGGCCTGATAGCAATCTTCCAGAATATAGCGACTCGGAAGATACGGAAAAGGATCAGTCTAAGGCGATAGAAAAATATTCGATGACTGATAACGATGTGAAAAAAATACAGCAAACCCCGCACGTAGAAAAAGTGACGCCAGCTTATTCTATGTATGGAGTTTTATACGCCAAAAGTTCGGCAAGCAACAAAAAATTCGTGCCGAGTGTAACTGTGAAGTTTGATAAAACTCGAATGAAGTTTGCGGCTGGTAATTTGGACAATTTTATGCCGAAAAAAGGCGAAGTTGTTATTCCGGAATCTTACGTAAAAGAAATGGGATTTAGTGATGCAAAATCGGCAATTGGACAAACGATTACGCTGGGATTGAAAAAAGGAGATTCGCCGAGCAAAAACGCTGACAAGGAAATATCTCTGAAAGTTGCGGCAGTCGATAAACCTTCGGACACGATTCTGTTTTATCAGCCAGCCGTGCGCGTTTCTGTGGACGACGCTAAGGATATTTACGACTTTAGTCACCCTAAAGATTTGCCTAATGATTATTCTTACGTAATTGCGTCGGTTGATGATGAGAAAAATGTTGAGGCGGTGAAGAGTGAGCTTGGTAAGGACTACATGGCGTCTTCGGTTCAGGATGTACGCAAGGCTATGCTGACTTTTGTGAATATGGCTCAAATGGCGCTGATTGGGTTTGGTGGCTTGGCGCTGCTTGCGAGCGTGTTTGGAATTGTTAATACGATGTACATTTCGGTTCTGGAGCGAACTAGTCAGATTGGGCTAATGAAAGCTTTGGGAATGCGAGGTCGTGATATCGGTAAAATGTTCAGGTACGAAGCGGCGTGGGTTGGATTTCTTGGCGGTTTGATCGGCGTTGGTTTGGCGAGTTTGATGTCGCTACTTAATCCTATGATTGCTAATTTCCTGAAGTTGGAGCAAGGTACGAATCTATTGGTCGTTAATCCTCTGCAAATGGGACTTTTGATAATCGGGCTGATGATTATGGCGGTACTTTCTGGCTGGCTGCCGAGCCGCAAGGCAACAAAATTAGATCCAATTGAAGCGTTAAGGACGGAATAGGAGAATTGTTATGATTGAGCTTAAAAATGTGACGAAAATTTACGGCAAAAAGAAGAACCAATTTGTGGCGCTAAATGATGTGAGTTTGCGAATTCCAACGGGCGTGAGCGTGGCGATTTTGGGAAAATCTGGTTCAGGAAAATCGACGCTGATGCACGCAATTTCTGGCTTGGATCGACCGCAGCAAGGTCAAGTGATTATTGACGGTCAGGACATTCTGAAATTGAAACAAAAGCAAGTTGACGAGTTCCGCGCGAGAAAAATAGGTTTTATTTTCCAGAGTTTCTTTGTCCAGGGCAATGAAAGCGTGGCGGACAATGTGAGTTTGCCGCTGGAAATTGTGAAAATGCCAAGGGGCTTGAGGGAAAGTAAGATTAATGAGGCGCTGAAGGCGGTGGACTTGTATGAGAAGCGCAAGAATCGTGCGAAGGATTTGTCGGGCGGTCAGAAGCAACGTTTGGCGATTGCGCGGGCAATTGTCGGTAGTCCTCAGATCATTTTTGCGGACGAACCTACGGGAAATTTGGACAGCGAAACTGGCGCGAAGGTGGAAGAATTGCTGTTTAACTACAACAAGCAAGAAGGCGCAACGCTGATTATCGTGACGCACGACGTTGACTTGGCCAAGAAATGCGATTATCAAATCCTGATCAAAGACGGCAAAATTAAGGGTTCTAACATACCGAAAGAAGGTAAAAGTGGACGTTGATAGCTATGCGGAAAGCTTGGCGGTCCAATTGCGAAAAGGATTTTTGGTTTACTGCGTTTTACTGGTTTGTTCTAATAAAGCGCAGTACGCCGGCGACATCGTTAAGCAATTGAACGATTCGAACTTAACGGTGGTCGAAGGTACGATTTATCCGCTGCTGAATAGGCTGCAAAAAGACGGATATTTGCAACACGAATGGCAGGAAAGCGAGCAAGGTCCGCCGCGAAAATATTATTCATTGACAGATCACGGCGATCAATTGATTCATGAACTTAAAGATCGCATAAATATGCTAAATAATTCGCTTGATAACTTAGAGAAAGGAATAAAATAATGAAGGAAATAACCAGGATTCATCTGGCAAAAACGGCGTTTAGTGTGGAAATTGACGCTAAGAAATCGCTAGAAAAATATCTTAATTCGATTCAGAAAAATATGCACGCCGACGCGGAAGCGATGAAGGAAATTGAGGCGCGAATGGTTGAGATTTTGGCCGAGCGTGGCGTGATGAAAGAGGGTGTTATTAGCGACGATGACGTTTTGGCGATTAAAAATCAAATGGGCGAACCGCGTGATTTTTCGGATGATAGCGAGGACCTAACGAATGAATTGGCGGATGCTGGCGAGAAGCCAGAAAAGCAATTGATGCGCGACACTGACGGGGCTGTCATCGGCGGCGTGTGCGCGGGAATAGCGGCATACTTTAATATCAATCCGTTGTGGGTGCGACTGATTGCAATTGTCTCGCCGTTTGTAACATTCGGCACGATGGTGTTGGTTTACCTCGCGATGTGGGTGTCAATGCCGCCAGCAAAAACCGCGTCGGACAAATTACGAATGCGCGGGAAGCCAGTAACTTTGGCTGCGCTTAAGGAGGCTTCTGCTGATGGAAGTTCAACTGTGTCTGCCAGAAAAACTCCAATTGCGAAATTTTTCCAATATTTTGTCGGTGCCGTGGTGCTATTTACGACGCTAGCGATACTGTTTGGGCTGATTGTTGGCGGGGCGCTTGGCGCTTCCATGATTAATATGCTCGGCGGTTTAAGTATGCAAATGTGGGCGTGGGGAGTGTGGATTTCCTTGGCGATTGGCGGAATCGCGACGGTGATATTTGGTGCAATTGTAACGCGTAGCATATTCGCTTGGAAGGTCAATCGAATGTCTGTAATCACAATGATCGTGTCGGCGTCAGTTGTTTTTATGAGTTTGGCAAGCGCCGCAATATTTAGCGCGCACGCTGGCTTAGAATATGCGCGTGAATCGCAGCAGCTCACGAAGAAAGTAAATATCGATATTCCAGATACGACGAACGCTAATTCAATTTTTATCGATATGCCAGTGGGGAATGTTTCGCGAATAAATTCTGACAAATTTAAGGTAGAAGCGGAGTTTGTGGATTTGCCAAAGGCGAATAAGCCAGAAATTAACGTGCGTCGCGATGGCGATAAAATTGTGCTGTCCGTTTCTGAGAAGTGTAACGCGATATTCTTTGACGGCTGCCTGAAGTTTTATAAGCCGATAACTGGCTTGAAAATTTATGCTCCTGCGGGCGTGAATGTTAGTGGATTGTTCTATCAAAATTCGATTGAAGCAGAAAATTCCGAATCTTAAGCCCGTGCATTTGAATGATTTTGCCGCTAATGCTACACTTGAAGGATGAAAGGTAATTTTTAAGCGTGGCTTGGTGGCAAGCAATTATTCTCGGCATAATTGAGGGAATTACGGAATTCTTACCGATTTCTTCGACTGGGCATTTGACGATTGCCGAGAAATTGATGGGAATGCGAATTGACGACCCGAGTGTCGTGGCTTTTACGGCGATAATTCAGATCGGAGCAATTCTGGCGGCGGTGATTTATTTCTGGAGCGACATCTGGCGGATTTTGCAGGCTTGGTGGCGTGGTTTATGGTGGAAGCGAGCGCGTCGAAAGTTTGATTATAAATATGGTTGGGCAATTATTATCGGTTCAATTCCTATTGCGATCGTTGGATTGTTATTCAAGCACGAAGTTGAAACGGTTCTGCGCAGTTTGTGGTTTGTGGCATTCGGGCTTATTGGCTGGAGTGTTGTTATGTGGCTTGCTGACAATCGCGCGGCAAATAACAAGCGTGGCGAAACTGAGACGAGCTGGAAAGACACGCTGGCGATTGGCGCGGGGCAGTGTTTGTCGCTTATTCCGGGAGTTAGCCGTTCTGGCGCAACGATTTCAGTCGGTCTGTTTCGTGGATTTGACCGCGTGTCGGTTACGAAGTTGAGTTTCTTCTTGGGCATTCCAGCGTTGGTTGCGGCGGGATTGTTGGAAGTCGCTACCAAATATAAGCACATTTCTGGCGGCGTCGGCTGGACTTCAACCATAATCGCCACGGTAATTTCATTCGGCGTCGGTTATTTGGCTGTGTCGTGGCTGTTAAAATTTATTCAGAGCAATAATTTTCGCCCATTCATAATTTATCGATTTGTCCTGGGACTGTTGTTGTTGGTTATGCTTGGCGCGGGAATGATTTCTCACGTTTAATAAAAAATTGTGGATAAAGAGTAAAAAATAGCTTGATTTTTAAATTAAATGCGTGTAGAATGATAAAGCATAAGTAGTTTAAAAACGATTTGGGGGTTGTTTTTGATGGAAGAAACAAACAATAGGAAGCCGACATCAAAGGCATTTGTCTTGAGTCTGTTTACTATAACAATAATATTAATATTGCTACTATTTTTTATCTTTTGTAAGATGATGCCACGTGGCGGTTTTGACATAGATTCTATATCTGTTCGTCAGGACTCAGGCGAGATTCAGTATCAATATTCAGGTGGCGATTGGAAGAAAATCATATCTCTTGATGAACTTCGCGGCAAAGACGGTCGTAGTATTGAAGTCCAAAAAGGCTCTTTGTATATTCAGTGGCGATACACTGGCGACTCAGAATGGAAGAATGTCATAGCATATTCTGACCTACTTAAGGGCCAGAATGGTCAAGACGGCAAGGATGGTAAGGACGGTAAGGACGGTCGAAACGGCATTAATGGCCAAAACGGTCAAAACGGCAAGGATGGTAAAGACGGTCGCAATGGAGTTAATGGTGCTACAGGAGCTAGAGGAGCCACGGGAGCTACTGGTGCGACTGGTGCTACAGGGGCAGCTGGCCAAAATGCTACAATTTCTGTAACTAATAGCACTCAGCCTTGCTCAACCGGATTGACTATTACCGGAAATGGTACAAGTAACCTAGGTTTACAATTTACAGGCAAGAATCTTCCTGCGGGTGGCAAAACAAATCAAGTACTCGGTAAGAAAACTGATAATGACTGTGACGTAGAGTGGAAAGATACGTACGAAATTCGCGGAACTGGTATGCCTGAGGGTAATGTTAAGGCTAGTGTTGGCACGTATTATACCGATACAGCTGCTACAAACGGTGCCATTCGCTGGATTAAAGCTAGTGGTAGTGATAAAACAGGCTGGAAGGTTGTGTACGGCGACACTGGCTGGAGGAGCGTTCCTCAGATTCTCTCAACATCCATGAAAGCCAGCGTAGTCAAGGTTCGACGAATTAATAATACTGTTTATCTGTACGCAGCTCTTACGGGCTGGGGGTATAGCTGGAACGGCGGCGGAGCTCCATTGCCGTCTGGATTACACCCTGGCGATCAAATGCAAGGTCCTTCCGCTGGTCGATACGGTAATTCGTACTTGACTTGGATAGTTCAAACTACTGGACAGATTCAAGCTGAAGCAGCTAGCGCTCAGAATCCAACACCAACACTCCCTCCGATCGTTAGTGTATCTTATATTCCAGACGACAACGTTCCATGGCCAACGACGTTACCTGGCACAGCTATGTAAGTAAATCATTTACACTTATCTAAAACCCCGTCTGTTAAATCCGGCGGGGTTTATTTATATATAGTCTATGTTGTTATATAATGAAAGTATGTTAGATATCAAATTCATCAGGGAAAATGTCGATTTGGTGCAAAAGTCGGCAAACGATAAAGGCTATAAAGTTGATATTGCAGCGTTGTTGCAATTAGACGATGAGCGTCGCGATTTACAGAAGCAGGTTGAAGCGCTACGCGAACAACGCAATGTTATTTCAGCGAAGATGAAGGGCGGCCGACCAGACCAAGAGTTAATTGATCAGGGCAAGCAATTGAAAGTTGAGCTAGCAGAACGTGAGAGCTATTTGAAGTCGACCGAGGAAAAAGTTGCAGCAATTCTTAAAAACGTCCCGAACATCACTTTTGACGACGTGCCTCTGGGCGGTGAAGAAGATTCTGTTGAGGTAAAAGTTTATGGCGATTGCAAAGCTGGCGCAAAAGACCATTTGGATTATGCCGTAAGCCGCGGCTGGGTGGATTTTGAGCGTGGCGCTAAGGTGGCTGGCGCGAAGTTTTACTACTTGAAGGGTGATTTGGCTTTGCTGGAAAATGCCGTAACTCAATTTGCCTTGGATTACGTAACAAAGCAGGGCTTCACGTTTATGACCGTGCCGCATATGGTTAATCTGCGAACGGCTGAGGGTGCAGGTTTTACTCCGAAGGGCGAAGGTAGTAACGAATATGTAGTTGACGGCGAAGATTTGACGCTAATTGGTACGGCGGAAATGCCATTAACCGGCTATCACGCGGATGAGATTTTGGATGAAAAAGATTTGCCATTGCTATACGCTGGATATAGTCCTTGCTATCGAAAAGAGGCGGGAACATACGGCAAGCACACGCGTGGTTTATTCCGAGTTCACCAATTTAATAAGTTGGAAATGTACGCGTTTTGTTTGCCTGAACAATCTAAAGAGATTCATGAGAAAATTCTTAGCGTTGAAGAGGCGCTTTGGCAGCAAATTGGGATTTCTTATCACGTGGTTAATATTGCGGCGGGCGATTTGGGTGCGCCGGCTGCGAAGAAGTATGACATTGAATATTGGTCGCCAGTTGACCAAACTTACCGTGAGCTGACGAGTTGTTCAAATTGTACTGATTATCAAGCTCGCGGTTTGAATATTCGAGTTCGCCGAGAAAATGGCACGATTGAATCTGTTCACACATTGAATGGAACTGCGGTGTCGTTAGCGCGATCGCTAGTAGTTATTTTGGAGAATTTTCAGAATCCAGATGGAACTTTGACCGTCCCTGAAGTACTTCGTCCGTATATGAATGGTCGTGACGTGATATAATAGAGAGCATACTAGTTAGTAGGAGGAAAAATGATTAAGGATATTACAATTACTGGCGTTAAATATGAGCTGAACGCCACAACAAAAAAATACGTTGAAAGGAAAATTGGTTCGTTGGGAAAATACTTGCCACGCCACGCGCGAAAAAGTGCATCTGCAGATGTGAAGATTAAGCAGATTGACAATCCTGGCGGCAACAAGTACGAGGTTGAAGTTATCATCAATGTGCCAGATAAGAAAATTATAGCTAAGGATTCAACCATGAACGTTTTGGCGGCGGTGGATATTGTTGAAGCGAGGTTGAATGGTCAAGTTCGTAAGTATAAAGACGATGTTCTAGCTCACGTTGGCGGAAGTCGCGGAGTTTTGGCGAAGCTAAAGCAAACTTTCGGTCGAAAATAATTGATAGATGAAATTAGCAGGAAAGCGTTCAGATTCTGGGCGCTTTTTCTTTTCAAATTGCCTGAAAAAAGTTATAATAAAAGAAGTTTTTGAAAATGCCTGAAAGTGAGGGAGTTTTAAGGTTTATGGCAATTACACAACAAAAAGCGCTGAGTAAGATTTTTGGCGATCCACAGAAGAAGATTTTGAAACGATTGCGTAAGCAAGTTGACGTTATTAACGGTCTGAATGACAAATATGAAAAGATGTCCGACAAGGAGCTTCGGGCGCAGACTGATGAGCTGAAAAAGCGTTTGTCGAAGAAGAGTGTGACGCTTGATACGATTTTGCCGGATGCGTTTGCTGTGGCAAGGGAAGCTGCTAAGCGTGTGATTGGCGAGCGTCCGTATGACGTGCAGTTGATTGGTGGCATGGTTCTTCATGAGGGTAACGTTGCCGAGATGAAAACTGGTGAAGGTAAGACTCTTGTGGCGACGCTGCCGACTTACTTGAATGCTTTGGAGGGCAAGGGTGTTCACGTGGTGACGGTTAATGACTATTTGGCTCAGCGCGACGCTGGCTGGATGGGTCAAGTGTATGATTTCCTGGGCTTGACCACTGGTGTGATTATTAACGAAGCGTCATTTGTTTATGATAAAGATTATGACAATGAGCATCACGACGACCCTCGAATGCGCAAGCTTCGCCCGGTTTCACGTAAAGAAGCTTACGCTGCGGACATTACATACGGCACGAATAACGAGTTTGGCTTTGACTATTTGCGCGACAACATGGTTAACGACGTTGATTTGCTCAGGCAGCGTGAATTGAACTTTGCAATCGTTGACGAGGTCGACTCAATTTTGATCGACGAAGCTCGTACGCCACTTATTATCTCTGCTCCAGCGGCTGAAAATCCTGACAATTATTACACGTTTGCTAAAATCGCCGCGAAGTTGGTTCCGGAAGATTATGTTTTGGACGAGAAGCGCCGAAGTGTCGCTTTGACTGACGAAGGTGTTGAAAAAGTTCAGAAACTGTTGGGAATAAAAAACTTGTACACACCAGATCACGTGCGCAGTGTTTATCATATGGATCAAGCTTTGCGAGCACAGACATTGTTCAAGCGTGATAAAGATTACGTCGTAACTAATGACGGCGAGGTGATTATCGTTGACGAACATACTGGTCGTTTGATGCAGGGTCGCCGCTACAACGAAGGCTTGCATCAGGCAATTGAGGCAAAAGAAGGCGTTCCTGTACTGGAAGAGAGTATGACCTTGGCGACAATTTCATTCCAAAATTATTTCCGTTTGTACAATAAATTGAGCGGTATGACCGGTACGGCATTTACTGAGGCTGAAGAATTCCAGCAAATTTATTCACTTGATGTTATCCAAATTCCACCGAACAAACCAGTTATTCGTGAGGATAAGGAAGATCTGATCTTCAAGACTGAAAAAGCCAAACTGAAAGCTGTTGCTGAGGCGATTAAGGATTACCACAAGCAAGGTCGTCCTGTTTTGGTTGGCTCTGGTTCTATTGAAAAGAACGAGCAAATTGCCAAATATTTGGAAAAAGAAGGTATTAAGTTTGAGATTCTGAACGCTAAGAACAATGAGCGTGAGGCTGCTATTGTTGCGAAAGCCGGCGAAAAAGGCGCGATTACTTTGGCTACGAATATCGCTGGTCGCGGTACCGACATTAAACTTGGCGAGGGCGTTAAGGAACTAGGCGGATTGGTTGTTATCGGTTCGGAACGACATGAATCACGCCGAATTGACAATCAGTTGCGCGGTCGTGGCGGACGTCAGGGCGACCCAGGTGAGACTCAATTCTATGTTTCGACCGAAGATGATTTGATGCGAATTTTCCAGGGTGAGCGAATTGCATCGTTGATGGATAGATTGGGTGTTGATGACGATACACCAATCAGAACTCGCGCCGTATCGAAAACATTGGAGGCAGCACAGAAGCGAGTTGAGGGTTATAACTTTGATACGCGCAAAAATGTTGTTCAATACGACAATGTGATTAACCGTCATCGCCGCGTTGTTTATGTTATGCGACGTAGGATTTTGGAAGGCGACAATATTAAGCCGGAAATTGAGCGATTATTACGAGCTAAAGTTCACGAATTGACAACTCTTCCATCAAAGAATAATCCAAAGTTTGTCGAGGATTTCTCGGTTATTTTCCCAGTTGATAAGGAAAAAATTGAAAAGGTTGGTAAGGAAAAGAAAGATCGTTTGCGCTATGAGAAGGCGCTGGAGTTGGCTGAAGAGGCTTACGCAGAGAAAGAGCGTGAGATTGGCGCTGATGATTTGCGTGGAGTTGAGCGCGAAGTTTACATGGCGGTGTTGGACACATTGTGGATGCAGCATTTGGAAAATATGCAACATTTGCGCGAGGGAATTCACTGGCGAAGTGTTGGACAGCGCGATCCTTTGGTAGAATATCGATCAGAATCTCAGAAGTTGTTTGAGAGTTTGCAAGCTAATCTCCGCGATGAAGTTTTGGCAACGATATTCAATATTCATAAAGCCGACGCTACAGTCCGTCAATCTCAAGACGATGAATATGACACTGAGCTAACTAGGTTGGCGGAAAATGCCGTTGAGCGTGGCGTAAATGAAATTGGTTCGGGCGAGGAAAATCGCGACGATGACTTCTCTGTGAAAAAGGGCAAGACTAGCGCGGAATCGAATCGTGCGAAGAACCAAGCTCGAAAGAAGAAAAAGGCTCAGCGACAGAACCGTAAGAAAAATCGTAAATAATCAGAGAATTAGGCAATGAAACATACAGTTGAGGAAATTAGACTGAAGAATGGTGCGCGCGGCTTGTTGATTGATGTTCCAGATGCTACGGTAATGAGTTTTCAGGTGCAATTCAGGGCGGGTAATCGCTATGTTCTGAATAAAGATATTTACGAAACGGCTCACATTATGGAGCATATGGCGTTCGGTGCGAATGAGAAGTTTCGTTCGGAGCACAATTACGAGCAGGAATTTACCAAGAATGGCGCTTATCACAACGCTTACACTTCTGACTATTCAATGGTTTATGAAGCGATTTGTGCAGATTTTGAGTGGGACAGGATTTTGGAGCTTCAGAGGCTGGCTATTACAACGCCACGATTCAACGCTGATGAGCTTGAGGCGGAAAAGGGCAATGTTCGCTCTGAATTAACTGGTTATCTCAACAATCACAACCGCGTGATGTGGCCGCGCATTCAGCAGGCGCTGGGTGAAGATATTTTGACGTATAATCAGCGCTTAAAAACAATTGCTAATATTGAACTAAAGGATATTAAAAATCATCACAAGCGAACGCATACTTTGAAGAATATGCGGTTTGTGGTGGCTGGAAAAATGGCTGGGCGAAAAGCGGCTATTAAAGAACACCTTGAGGGCTGGCAATTGGAGACGGGCGAGCGATTCGTTATTCCGCGCGATGAACCACGCAGGGCTAACCCAGTCTTAGTTAAGCGAAAAGAGGCGACGAATTTGACGTTTGGCTGGTCAATGATGATTCCGCGCGAGTTAAGTGATGAAGAAGTCACGGCTATGAACGCATTGAACCACATTCTGACCGGCACGATGAGCTCGAGAATTTTTGGCGCGGCTCGTAAAAAAGGCTTAGCGTATGGTATTTTTAGTGATACGTCGATTGGTTTTTACGATTCGGCTTGGGATTTTGGCGGACAAGTAAATGTCGAAACCGCAGAAAAGCTCTTTGATATTATTGTGAGAGAGTTGAAGAAAGTTTTGGCTGGATCTATTTCTGATGAAGATTTGGAAAGCGTGAAGTCGTATTCATTGGGTCGTTATCAAATGGGTGCTCAAACTGTTGGGCAAGTAAGCAATTTTTACGTAGGACGATATTTTGCTGACGATTTTGTGAGAGATTATGCCGCCGTTCCAGATTCTATCTTGGCGGTAACTCCCGATCAGTTGATTGAAACGGCTCGTCAATTTTTTGCATCCAACACGTGGACGTTGGCGGCAGTTACTTCGGAAGAAAAAGAGCTATTAACAAAGCTGTACGATAAGCTCGACAAGCTGTTTTAGGGTGTAATCGTAAATTGCCCGTGATATAATCAGGTTATGAAAATTGTCATTGCTGGTTTTGGTGTTGAAGGTCAATCTAATTTGCGTTATTTTCGAGAGAAGTTTCCGGAAGCTGATTTTTTGGTAGCGGACGAGCGTGAAAAAGTAGATAATTTGCCGGAAAATGTGGCTTATCAGACGGGATTTTCGGGGCTGGAGAATGCAGATTTAATCGTTAGGTCGCCAAGTCTTCCTCCAAAAAAGATAAAGACTAACGGTCGAATTTGGTCGGCGACAAATGAGTTTTTTGCCAATTGCCCAGCGACTATAATTGGCGTGACTGGCACAAAAGGCAAGGGCACGACGTGTAGTTTTATCTCGTCGATTTTGCGCGCGGCGGGTAAAACCGTTCATTTGGTGGGAAATATTGGTGTGCCAGCTTTGGACATTTTGCCAAAAATTGAGAAAAATGACATTGTCGTTTACGAATTGTCCAGTTTTCAATTGTGGGATTTGCAGAAATCTCCGCACGTTTCCGTGGTGCTGATGATTGAACCTGACCACTTGAACGTTCACGCTGATTTTAATGATTATTTAGCAGCAAAAGCGAATATTGCCAAGTCCCAAACCGCTGACGATTATGTTGTCTATAATCCTCAAAATGAGTTTAGTTCGTCGATTGCAGATACGAGTTCGGCGCAGAAAAAGAAATATCCATTTGTTCTCTCGGACGATATAACTTCTGCGATTCGCTTGCCGGGGAAACATAATATTGACAATGCGTGCGCGGCGATAGCGGCGGTGAAATCGATTTTGTCGAACGTGTCGGATGATGAGATAAAGAAGGGGCTTAGTGAGTTTACGGGGCTACCGCATCGATTGAAGTTTGTTGCTGAAAAATACGGCGTGAAATATTACGATGACAGCATTTCGACAACTCCGGGCAGTGCGATTGCGGCATTAAAAGCTTTTGCGGAGCCGAAAATTTTGATTTTGGGCGGCTCGGATAAAGGCGCGGACTACTCTGAATTAGCGAAAGAAATTGCCAGGCAAAATATGCGATCGATAATTATCAATGGTGCTAACGCTGATGAAATTAGGGAAGTTTTAAGGGAAGAAAAAATTGATTGCGAAATTGTCCAATTGAATATGGCAGAAATGAAAGAGGTTGCTAAATTAGCCAAAAATAAAGCGCAATCTGGCGACGTGGTGATTCTTAGCCCAGCGGCCGCCAGCTTTGATATGTTTAAGAGTTATTCTGATCGTGGCGAGCGATTTGTCGCCGCCGTAGAAGAACTTTAATCTTGATAAACTTCTGGTTTTAAGACGCCGATGTATGGCAAGTTGCGATATTGCTGGCGAAAATCCAGTCCGTAGCCAACGACAAATTCATTCGGCGTATCAATACCAACATAATCGGCTTTTGCATCAACTTCGCGTCGCGCTGGCTTGTCTAATAGCGAGCATATTTTTACCGACGCAGCATTTTTTGCGGCAAATAATTCTCTTAGCGCTTGGGCGGTTCGACCGCTGTCAATTATGTCCTCAACTATCAACACATGCCTATCCGCCACGTCGGTATCCAAATCTTTGATAATTTTTACAGATCCAGAAGATTTTGTGTCATCGCCGTAGCTGGAAACCGCCATGAAATCAATTTCCATATAGCAATCCATCGCCTGTATCAAGTCGATCATAAACGGCGCCGCACCGCGCAAAATACCCACGACAACAGGATTTTTATCGTGATAATCCTCGGTCAATTTTTTCCCAAGTTTTTGAACTGCCGTTTTTATTTCTTTGTTCGTAAATAAAATTTTCTCAATATCTTTATCCATCTTTTTATTTTAACAGAGAATTGAGCACTGAAAAATGGTACAATAAAATATATGCAACCGCTAAAAAAGAAAATTGGAGAATTAGAAAAAGAAATTGAACAGGCTAAAAAAGCGCTGAAGTTTTCTGATTTGGAGCAGAAATTGGCGGAGCTGGATGATCAATTAAACCAGCCAGAAATTTGGAATAATCCTGATTACGCCCAAGAATTAACGAAACAGGCCGCCAATCTTCGTCAGACCGTCGAGCCTTGGCAGACTTTGACTGTGCAGGTTGGCGATATGGTGGAGCTGATGGAGCTTGGCGATGACGATTTATTGCCGGAATTCCAAGCACAGATTGAAGCGATTGATAAGAGTTTTGATAGGCATAAAACCGATTTGCTATTCTCTGGCGAATATGACAACCGTTCGGCAATTATGCGCATTTCCGCTGGCGTGGGCGGGCTGGATGCGCAGGATTTTGCGGCGATGTTGGAGCGAATGTATTTGCGCTGGGCGGAAAAGTCTGGAATGAAGGTCGATACACTGGAACGCTCGACGAATGACGACGCTGGAATTAAAACGGTCGTTTTGGAGATTTCTGGATCTTTTGCTTATGGAAAATTGCGGTCGGAAAATGGCGTGCATCGTTTGGTGAGATTAAGTCCGTTTAACGCGGACAATTTGCGCCAGACTAGTTTTGCGCTTGTCGAGGTTTTGCCGAAAATTGACGCGCCAGATGAAATATCAATTGACCCGAATGATTTAAGAATTGACGTCTATCGTTCGGGCGGCAAGGGCGGTCAAGGCGTGAATACGACGGATTCGGCGGTTCGAGTGACGCATGAGCCGACAGGGATTACGGTGGCTATTCAGAATGAGCGCTCGCAGATTCAGAATAAAGAAACGGCGCTGAAGATTTTGCGGTCAAAATTGCTAGCGATGAAATTAGAGCAACACGCCGAAACTTTATCTGATCTCAGGGCTGGCGAATCGGCAAACTGGGGCAGCCAAATTAGAAATTATGTTTTACATCCATACACGCTAGTTAAGGATACGTGCACAAAGCACGAAAATCGCAACGCTCAAGGTGTTTTGGACGGAGATATTGATGAATTTATCACGGCATATTTAGAACAAAATGCTAATTCTAAAAATATTTAGCTTATGGTATAATACTAGTAATGATTCTGTTAGATAGGGTAACGAAGAACTACGGAAAAAATAATAAGCCGGCGTTGAATCGAGCAAGCATTCATGTTGGCGCTGGTGAATTTGTGATTATTGTTGGTACGTCGGGTGCTGGCAAATCGACGCTTTTGAAGCTTTTGACTCGCGAAGAAAAGCCGAGCTCTGGAAAGATTGTGGTTGGTGGAATTGATTATGACAATTTGAAGGACAAACACATCCCGCTGTTGCGTCGTAAAATTGGCGTGGTTTTTCAGGATTTTAAGTTGCTTCCGAATCGAACGGTGTTTGAAAATGTGGCGTTTGCGTTGGAAATTGCTGGAATGACAAATCGGGAAATTAAGGCGACTGTGCCGAAAGTTATTGAGTTGGTTGGTCTTAAGGGGAAGGAAAAGCATTTTCCTCATCAGCTTTCTGGTGGTGAACGTCAGCGTGTAGCGATTGCGCGTGCGGTGGTGCGTCAGCCGAAGATTCTGATTGCAGATGAGCCGACTGGAAACTTGGACCCGAAGCATAGCTGGGATATTGTTCGCTTGCTGGAAAAGATTAACAAGTATGGCACGACGGTTATTTTGACGACTCACAACGTGGAGATTGTTAACAAATTGAAGCGGCGCGTTATTACAATTGATCATGGTAAAATCACCTCTGATCAGGCGAGAGGGAGTTATAAACAGTAATGAAATCAGCTAATAAATCCAATAAAAGCAAAGAAACTATCCGTATACGTCAGCGCCGACGAGGTTGGTTGACGTTTGTCAGAATGTGCCGATATGGCATCAATAACTTTAGTCGTAATGCCTGGCTGACAATTGCTGCGACTGCGGTGATGAGCGTCACGTTGATTATCGTGTTTATAACGTTATCAGCGCGCCAGGTTTTGGTTGATACCGTTTCAAACGTTTCCAAACGTGCCGATATGTCAATTTACTTAAAGGGCGACACGCCAGAAAAAACGATTAAAACGATTAAATCTCGAATTGAAAAATTAGATAATGTCGATAGTGTTAAGTATATTTCCGCGGAAGGAGCGCGTGAAAAGCAAGCTGAGCAATATAAGGACAATCCAGATACGCTTGAGGCGATTCGCGAGTCTAGTAATGAGATGTCGGCAACGCTTCGTGTTTCCGTGAAGGAGCTGAATAACCAGCAATCATTAAATAATTTTGTTAAAACAGATGATCTGTATAAAAAGTACAAAGATCCTAACAGGGAACCATCATTCTCCGGTGAACGCCAGCAGGCTATTAAAACGGTTGGTAGTTGGGTGAGATTGGCGAGTATTGGCGGGTCAATCGCTACGGTTGTTTTCGTGGTGATTTCATCGCTTGTGGTCTTTAACACAATTCGCATGGCAATTTTCAACCGCAAGGATGAGATTGAGATGATGAAGTTGATTGGCGCAGAACGCAGTTTCATCAGAGGTCCGTTTATCGTTGAGGCTATAATGTACGGATTTATCGCGGCAATTATCGCAACGGTGGTTGGGTATGGGCTGCTAATTCTTGCGCATGATCCGATGGTAAAATACGGAATTCCTATTGATAATCTTTTGAATCATCTAAAAATGTACGGTGTGCTGGTTTTCTTGAGTATGATTCTGGTTGGCGCGGCAATTGGCGTGGCGTCATCCTGGGTGGCAACTCGCAAATATCTTAAGTTGTAAAAGTCCTTGACATGCTGATTATGCTTATGCTAACATAGATGCATGAAACTACGGTCCACCACACCAGTTTCGGCATCATTAGTCAGCAGAGCGTCTCTGGTGGCGATGTCTGCATTGCTCGCTGGATCGGGCATTTTTGGCTTGGCATCACACGTATTAGCTCGCGACTATAACGCCGAAATTCAGGCAAAGCAACAAGAAGCAGACAATTATAATTCTGAGGCTTCACGATTGGGTGAGATGGCTGATAGTTTGCAGGCGGAACTTGATAAGATAAATGGACAAATATCAGCTATTCAGACACAGATTTCTGATAGCCAAAAGAAGATAAATAGCCTTAATGATCAGATAAAAAAGAACGAAGAACTAATTAAGCACAATCGTAAAGCGATGGGGCGAATTTTGGCGGATTTGTATGTTGATGATCAGATTTCGCCACTGGAGATGCTTGCTAGCTCAAAAAATATTAGCGATTACATCGATAAGCAAGAACAGCGTAATTCTTTGAAAACTTCGTTGAATGATAAGATTAAAGAAATTAAGTCTTTGCAGAAAAAGCTGGAAGAGAATAAGAAGTCTGTCGAGAATACGCTTCGCGACCAAGAATTGCAGCGCAATGCGATGGCGGCTAAACAGTCTGAGAAGGCAAAACTGATTACTGATACGAAGAATGACCAAAATAACTATGCGGCGCTGGCTCAGAAGCGAAATTCCGAGGTAGCGAAGTTGCGAGAAGAGCAGGCCGCAGCCAACCGACGAGCTCTTGGTGGTAGTAATGTTTCGATTCCAGGCGGCGTACCTGGCGGTGGCGGTTATCCTGGCGTTTGGGCAAGTGCTCCACTTGATGCTTATATCGATCCATGGGGACTATACACGCGTGAATGTGTGAGCTACGTGGCTTGGAAAATTCATAGCACTGGACGATATGTTCCGCATTTTGGTGGCGCAGGTAACGCAAATCAGTGGCCGTCAACTGCAGCGCGCTATGGCATTTCTAGCGGCTCAGCACCAAAAGCTGGTGCAGCAGCTGTGATGAATATTGGATATTACGGACACGTTATGTATGTTGAATCTGTCAATGGCGATGGAACCATTACCGTCAGCGACTACAACTTTGCCTGGGATGGCTTATATAGACACTACACACGTTCGGCTTCAGGATTGACATACGTTTACTTCTAATCAGCATAGTGATACACAAAAAACGCTCGTGTTAAACGGGCGTTTTGTAGTATAATAAGCATATGGTTACGGGAGAGAAAAGACAGCAATTAAGTTGGTTTTTGACGCTTGTTATTGTGGCTATTGTTAGCTTTGTGGCGGGAGCTCGCTCTGATGCGCTGTTTGCTAATGTGGCGTCGGTATTTGGCGTTAGAACTTCAAATAAGACGATTGACTTATCTAGCGTTCAAAAAACATACCAAGAACTGATTGCTAATTATGACGGAAAATTGGATACTCAAAAGTTAATTTATGGCGCCAATCGCGGGCTAGTTGAAGCGGCTGGTGATCCTCATACGGCGTATATGGATCCTGATGAGACGAAGGAGTTTGACAAGTCATTAAGCGGTCAAATTGGTGGTGGAATTGGTGCGGAGATTGGTCTTAGAAATAATAAGCCGACTATCATAAAACCTCTGGAAAACAGTCCAGCTCAGAAGGCGGGAATTAAGGCTGGCGAGGCGATTGTTAAGGTGAATGATGAGGCTTCCTCTGACTGGTCGGTGGAAAAAGTTGTGAGTAAAATTCGCGGAGAAGTTGGTACATCCGTTAAATTGACGTTATTAAGCGGTGGCCAAACGCGTGAGGTGTCGGTTGTGCGTCAGAATATAGTTTCTCCGGCAGTAGAGTCGGAAATTGATGGAGAAATTGGTATTTTGAAAGTTAATCGATTTGGCGATGATACAGTAAGCTTGGCCAGAAAATACGCTTCGGAATTTGTTGAAAAAGGCGTTAAGAAGGTGATTCTGGATCTGCGAAACAACCCGGGCGGAACGGTTGGAGCTGCTCAAGGGCTATTAGGCATCTGGCTGGACAATCAAATAGCTATGACCGAGCGCCGAGGTTCTGAAATTGTTAAAACGCTGCGTACAACTGGAACGCCAATTCTGGGTAATATGAAGACGGTGGTGCTTATTAACGACAACAGCGCCAGTGCTAGCGAAATTACGGCTGGGGCGCTTCGTGAATACGGAAAAGCCACGCTGGTTGGGCAGAAGAGTTACGGTAAGGGAAGCGTACAGATTGTGCTTGGGCTGCCTGGCGGGTCGCAAATGAAGGTTACGGAAGCTAGATGGTACACGCCAAAGGGTAAAAATATAGATAAAACTGGTATAGAACCTGATGTAAAAGTTGATCTTTCGTCGGACGATGTCAATAATAACGTAGATCCGCAGATGGACAAGGCGAAGTCGTTATAAAGCTTGTGTTTTTGGGCTGGACAACATAAAATGGAGATAGTATGAACGGACAAAAAAAGAAGATTTTACTAGTTGAGGATGACATGGCTCTGTCTGCGGTTTACAGGTCGCGACTAGAGATTGAAGGGTTTGATGTTAGAGAAGCCAATAACGGGGAAGACGCCTTGTCTGCCACTGTTGAATATCGTCCAGATTTGATTCTTTTAGATGTGATGATGCCAAAGATTAGTGGTTTTGATGTTTTGGATATTCTTCGCAATACGCCAGAAACTGCTAACGTGAGGATTATCATGTTAACGGCACTCAGTCAGCCAAAGGACAAGGAACGTGCTGAGAGCTTGGGTGTTGATGATTATTTAGTGAAATCTCAGGTTGTAATTGGTGATGTTGTGGCTCGCGTAAAACATCATTTGGGTATTCAATAGAGAAGTAAATCGAGCGAAAAGTCAGCCTCTTGGGGGTTGACTTTTTGTTTGTTTTTTGGTATAATAGCTCTGCATATGGTAGAGAAAAAACCAATACAAAATCCAGAAAAAAAGGCAGAAGTATCGGAAAGTCGTATAGTTGAAGTTTATCCCATAGATAAAGACGCCACGCTGTCGAGATTAAAGGTTATGCGTAGTCCTAGAGGAGAAAATGGTGCTAGGTGGATGGATGACGGTTGGTTTCCTGGAAATATTTTGTATATATGCGATGTCAATTCTGAAGAAGGTATTGGCGATAACGTTTTACTAGTGCAGACGCACAAATTTTTTAGAAAGACGAACGGAGAATATACTACTGCCACTAAGAACATACTCTTGAGTGAAATACAGAGATTAAATGATAACTTTAATGTTGAGCAACTGTATAGAAAAACTCCCGAGGAGATGGTTGCGGAAGGAATTAAGTCAGTTGAATCAATTTTGAGTCAGAGAAAGTCTATTAGTGATTGGAATAGTCTGTCGACTGCGGAAACGGGGCTAGATGAAAGTGATAGCCCAGAGCTAAATCGTTTTGATGAGAGAGTGCTAAAACGGATGAAGCCTCTAGAGACTGATGTAGACGGTATGCCTTTTAAGGACGAACCTGTGCGAGAGAACTATTTTGATCATCTATACGATCGGAATTATGAGCCGCCAAATGATGTAGAGGCCGCTGCCGTTAGAAACCCAAAAGGCGTTCCTATATCTGAGAATAGCTTTAATGCTGCGGAAAAGGTTATTAATGGTCTAGCTAAGAATCCATTTTTAATGCAAATAATTAATCCCGAGGGAACGCTTGACCCTAGGGTAATTATGAATAACATTAGATCTAGTTACCTTACGCGTTGCCGCTTGTTTGAATATTTAACCTTTAGTCTTGATACGCTGGCGCGCGTTAATCCAGGTGCTTTGGCAGACAGAGTTCGTAGTAACTCAGAGGGTAATCTAAAAACTCCTAATTATCTCGGGGGTGATTATTATAAGGATAGAATGCGCAGTCGTGAATATGCCGTAGTGTTGGCAATTGCTATGATGGATGGATCATTTAATGTAGACAAACAAAGCAAGATAATTACTCATTACCGGGATGGCAAAGGGAGATGCGGTATGCATAGGGATTCTGCAAGGGTGCTTCTCGAGTATGTAAGTAAGAGAGATAACTATTAAT
>CBDEJQ010000036.1:0-14170 GCA_965240135.1 uncultured Candidatus Saccharibacteria bacterium | reverse complement strand
GTCTACCAATTCCACCACATCCGCATAACCTGATTATATCAAAACAAATTCTACTTATCAACTGTCCGCGCTTATGTTAAAATTGAAGTAGCATACTAAGGAGGATTGATGAATAAAGTTGCGAAATATTTGAATGAACATCTTAGTGGCGAAGTTGCGTCGCAGGATTTTGCATTGAGTCAAGTTGAGGTTGACAATGGACTTTTGGCGCGCCGACCAGAAATGATTGTCCGAGCGGCTAATATGAACGACATCAGGAAAGTGATGCGATTTTGTTCTCAATTGGCAGAGAAAGGTCATGTTTTACCTGTGTTTGTTCGTGGTTGTGGCAATGATGAAACTGGCGCGGCGACGAACAAAGGCATTGCAATTGACGAAAAAACGTATATGAATCGTGTGGTTGGTATTGATCCTCGCCAGCAACTGATTCATGCCCAAGCGGGAATTTCTCTTTCGGCAATCAACGCAACTTTGTCTACACATAAAGGCTTGGGCTTGCCGCGAACCTCGTATGTGGCGGAAGAAGGCACGGTTGGTGGCGCAATTAACACGGCTCCGTCTGGAATGTTGTCTGGCGCGCATGGTCGTTTTGCTGACGCCATTCAGCAGCTTGAAATTGTCCTAAGTAATGGCGACGTGATTCAGACTGGTCGCATATCTCGACGCGAATTGAGTAAGAAAAAAGGCTTATCGACGTTTGAGGGCGAGATTTATCGAGAGATTGACAATTTAATCTCAGATAACGCCGAGCTGATTTCGCAAATGGATCCAGCTTTGCCGGATACAGTTGGCTACAGCGGGATTTCTCGGGTGAAGCAAAAAGACGGGTCGTTTGATTTGACTCCATTGTTTATTGGCAGTCAGGGAAGTCTGGGTGTGATTTGCGAAGTTATTATGAAGGCGCAATTTATTCGTCCGGAATATTCAGTCGTTGCCGCATCATATAAAAAATTGTCAGACGCACAATCAGCCGTGGAATTAGCGATGAAAAATAAGGCTTCGGCAGTGGAGATAATCGATGGGCGATTCTTCCGTCAGGCTGCGGTCGTCGGCAAAGTGGTTGAGTGGGCGCCGAAAGAATGCTTTAAGGGTGCGGTGGTCTTGGCTATCTTTGATGACTTTTCTGACAGAGCGCGTAATAAAGCCGCGAAGAAATTGACTAGAAAATTGGAATCATCAGAAGCAATTGATATAAAAACTCTACATTTGGAAGAGCAGGATTTGTTCAGTTTGCACTCTGTTTTGGCTTTGGCGGAAACTCCAAGCGAGCCGCATATGATTACGCCACGCGTTTTCTCAGGGATTTTAATGGCGCCAGAAAAGATTGACAGTTTTCTTAGCGAGTTGAAGTCGCTGGAATCTAAGTACGGCGTGGATTTGCCAGTTTTTGTTGATTTTTCAAGCGATTATATTTCTTTGCATCCGACGTTTGATAGTAAAAAGGTGAGTGAACGCCAGAAGATTCTTCAATTGTTGGCGGAAATTTCTCAGATTGTTGATAAGTATGAAGGTTCTTTTGCAGGATTTGGTGGTGACGGAAGGCTGAAAGCTAACTTTATCTATAAAAATCTGCCAGATGACGAAAAACAATTATACGCAAAGGTGAAGAAAATCTTTGATCCAGCTGGAATTTTTAATCCAGGAATTAAAGCGGAGGCTCAGCCAAAGGAGTTGGCGGCGGAGTTAAACGCATGGTGCAAGCTTCGTAATCAAGCTTGATACTGGGTGAGAATTGGGCTATAATTGACGCGTAGCCCATGCGGATGTGGCGGAATTGGTAGACGCGCTAGCTTCAGGTGCTAGTGTACGCAAGTACGTGAAGGTTCAAGTCCTTTCATCCGCACCAATATTTGACATTTTTTCACCATAAGAAAATCACCCGTAGTCAGGGTGATTTTTAATGTCATAAATTCAGAGTCTACATGACAGGCAATCGTAAAAGAACAATCACCTGCCATGTAGCTAGGGTTCCTAGGTGTCAAACCCTAGAACTCCTCGGAGGAATCTTCGACAAGCATCTGGAAATCTTGGCGGATGTCATCCATGATGCCATCCAGACGCTCTACCTGCCTGTCCCACCGGCGCGCTCCTTCTAAGGTCATAGTCATCTTCTCTGCCGCGATGCGGTAGAGGGACCCGAGTTGCAGCTTCCAGGCTGTCAATATCTCCCTTGAGGTCTCAAAGGTCTTTCATTGTCTTCACCTTTCTGGTGTTCTCTCATCCACATTCTTACGCTGCAGGATTGCAGTGTAAATGTACTGTTCTTTAGCACAAGATGAGATTTTATTCCTCTCAATTATTCCTAAAAAGAAATAAAAACTCATCTTGTATTCGATTGCCTGTCAAAGTTCACTTTCGGACAAGGATTTATTCAACTCATCAGCGAAAGCTACTTTCACTTATATCACACTTGTGTAAAAAAGTCAATAGAATGCATAAAAAACAGCCTCAAACGAGACTATTTCAAAATAATTTCAGGGGATATATGACAAGCAGCCATAAAGAGAATGAATTACACTCATCATATATCCCGTGCCGTTAGTATTCCGTGTTGCAGTCCTCCGTGTGGTCCAGAAGATCTTCAATCAGTTGTGCCAACTTGGTGGCGTTCTCGCCCAACTGGGCGAGTTGCTTTCTGATTTCGGGCTCAGCGGCCAGGCTGAGAACCTGAATATCCTGGAACACGAGCTCGATCACGAGCCGTCTTCCTTCCTCAGACGCGATTGCGCGTCCGAGATATTTTTCCAGACTCGATTTAATGACATCATCACTCATGGCTCTCGCCTCTCTAGTATTTTCTCGCCCTCACTGTGATATATGCGCATTCTTTATGCACAAGACGAGATTTTATCTCTTTAAAGCTCTTAGAAGAAATAAAAACTCGCCTTGTGTTTCGGCTACTTGTCAATGAACGTTTTCGGATGAGGAGCAATCTCAACTCATTAACGAAAACCAATATTACTTATACCATTCTATGGTGATTAAGTCAATAGAAGGCTCTCAACTTTTGTTATTTGCTCAGGAACTTTGATAAAATAACAGAGATGGAAGATAAAAGAAACGTAATTGATAAGTTTAAGGGTCGGAGCGAATCGGAGATTATAAGCGAGCTGGATTCTGAAGATCACGGTTTGGTGATTGCGCTGGAAAATACCGAGCGGGATTTTAATATGGGGACAATTGTCAGGAGTGCCAACGCGTTTGGTGTGCGGCAGATTTATGTAATTGGGCGCAGACAATGGAATAAGCGCGGTGCGATGATGACGGATAAATATCTTCACATTGCATATCTGGCGACGACGGAAGAGTTTGTTGAAAAAATGCGTAATGAGGGCAGGGAAATTATTGCTATTGATAATATCCCAGGAAGTGTTAATATGTCGCAGACGAGTTTACCGAAGCGTGCGGTTTTGGTGTTTGGGCAAGAAGGGCCGGGGATTTCTGCGGAATTAGCGAACGCTGCCGATCAGATTGTGGCGATTGAGCAATTCGGCTCGACTCGTTCTATAAACGTCGGTGCGGCAGCGACTGTAGCGATGTATTGCTGGCTGCAGCAGAATGTGCTGGCGGAAAATAGCTAATTGATTTCTACGCCTTGTTTGCTCAAAAAATCACGAGTTTCATCATCTAATTTACAATTTATGAAACGCGATCGTGCTGCCAATTTTCCGCTACCATAGATAAATTGCGTTTCCTTGTCATATTTCATACCACGGAAGTCGCAGTCTTTTGCTTCAATAATAGCTTTTACGCCACGAAAATCCACATTCCGAACCGACGAATCGGTAAAATAAATCGGTTGCCCGTAGATGTGTTTTGCACCGTCCAGATTACAGTTTTCAAACACGAAAAATCCCATGACAAACTGGCCAAAATCAACGCCATGAAAATCCTCATCCGTAAAGCGAACAAACTCGCCTTCTTGAATGGCGGGGTAGCGCTCACGCTGGTAAGCTGGCAAATCATTGGTGCGAATAGATTCAGCAATGCGATGCGTGATGTTGTCCATAAATTAATGATACACCATTATTTCTCGCAATAACTCCGTCAGTTCCTACTTTACAAAAATCATGAAATTTATTACAATAGGCGTATGATTTTACCTAAATTCCATCATTCACACATGTTGCCGAGGTAGGACTCTGATTTTTGATTGTACGCGCCGAGTTCTGCCTCGGCGTTTTTGATTGCTATAAATAAGAAATAATGACATAATGGAGCTAACATGAGCAGTTTATCTACACAAAGTTACAAAGGTTCGCGAGACTATTTTCCAGAGGAAAAGCGTCTGCAGAATTACATTTTTAATGTTTGGCACAAGACGGTTGAGAGTTTTGGCTATGAAGAATACGGCGCGCCACTACTGGAGCCGCTAGATATTTATTTGGCGAAGTCAGGTCAGGAATTGGCGGGCGAGCAAACATACGCTTTTGAAGATCGTGGTGGTCGAATGGTGGCGATTCGTCCTGAGATGACACCCTCGATTTCTCGAATGGTGGCGGCTAAGCGGCAGGAATTAGCAATGCCTGCGCGGCTGTATTCAATTGCTAATTTTATGCGCTATGAACGACCGCAACGTGGGCGTGAGCGTGAGTTTTGGCAATTGAACGCGGATCTGTTTGGCGTGGACGGCGCGGCGGCGGACGCGGAGATTATTGAGCTGAGTCACGCTAGCGTGATGAATTTTGGCGCCAAGCAAGAAATGTTTACGGTCAGGGTTAATAATCGCCAATTGATCAATCGTTTGATGAGTCAATTTTTGAAGCTTGATATTGTTGGTTCGACGATGATGATGAAGCTGCTCGATAGGAAAAATAAGATTCCTGCCGAAGAATTTAAGCGTCAGGCGATTGAGATTTTTGGCAATCAAGCGTCAGAGGGTCTGCCGAAGCTAGCAAAAATGATCAGCATGAAATCTGTTGATGATTTGCCGAGCGAATTGATGGAAGATGAAAGTGTTAAGCAGCTTCGCGAAGTGATGAAATTGCTTAGTCAAAAAGGCATTACGAATGCAGTGTTTGATGTTACTTTGATGCGCGGTCTGGACTATTACACGGGCATGGTTTTTGAGCTTTTTGACAATTCGCCAGAGAATAACCGAGCGTTGTTTGGCGGTGGACGATATGACGGATTAGTCGGGCTATTTGGCGTTGAACCGATTGCTACGGTCGGCGTTGGCATGGGCGCGACAACGATGGAGCAATTTTTGGAAGTGCACGGCTTGTTGCCTAAATTGGCGTCTAAAACAGATGTGTACATAATTCCGGTGTCGAAAGAATCTATGGCTGGCGCGGACGATTTGGCGCGAAAATTGCGCAGTGAAGGCGTGCGAGCAGAGTTGGACATCACTGGTAGAAAGATTGACAAGCAGATAAAAGCGGCGTTGAAAAAGCAAATTCCGTTTGCTGTGTTTGTGGGTGAGGATGAGATTGCTAGCGGCGCATACACGGTTCGAAACTTGGTGGAGTCTGATGAGCAGAAGGTTAGCGCTGAACGAATCGTGACAATTGTCAAAGATCGTCGATACGATGGCGATGAGGACGCTCTGTTTGAGATATAGTCTGATATCTGTTATAATTAGTCTTTATGAAGACTACTGTAAAAAAACTATCAGATACTAAAGTTCAATTGACGATTTCTTTGGGTGCGAGCGAATTGGCTGACGCAGAACAAGTTTCCTTGACAAAGTTGGCGCGCGACATCAAAGTTCCAGGTTTCCGCAAAGGAAAAGTTCCCGCAAGCATAGCCACTAAGCACATTGATCCGAATGCGCTTCAGGAACAGATTCTGGAGAATGCTTTGTCAAAGGCAGTAGCTGAGGCGTTTTTGCAGGAGAAATTGCAAGCTTTGGATCGACCTAACGTTGAAGTTAAGAAGTTTGTTCCTGGTTCTGAGTTGGAATTTACGGCTGAAGTTGAAGTTATTCCGCCAGTAAAATTGGGCGATTATAAAAAATTGACAGTGAAAAAAGAAGCAGCTAAGGTCGAGGATAAAGATGTCAATGAGGTTATTGAGCGAATCCGTAAAAACTATTCTGAAAAATCAGAGGTCAAGCGTGCCGCTAAGCTCGGCGACGAGGCTGTGATTGACTTTACGGGAAAGAAAGACGGCGTGGCGTTTGACGGCGGTTCGGCTAAGGAATATGGTTTGAAACTTGGTGAAGGTCAATTCATTCCTGGATTTGAGGAAGGTGTGATTGGTCATAAGGCTGGTGAAGAGTTCGATTTGAAACTGAAATTTCCAGAGGATTATCACGCTGAGAATCTGGCGGGTCAAGACGTTGTGTTTACCGTGAAAATTCACAAGGTTAATGAATTGAAATTGCCAGAACTAAACGATGAATTTGCTGCAAAATGCGGTCCATTTACAGAGATGAAAGAAGTAAAAGAGGACATCAAGCGTGAACTTACCGCGCAAAAAGAGCGTGAAGCTGACGAGAAGTTTAAGGACGTGTTGGTTGGTGAGTTGACGGAAAAAAGTAAAGCCACGCTGCCAGAACTTTTGGTTGAAGATCAATTGCGATCAATCGAGCGTGATTTGACTCAGAATTTGATGTATAGCGGACTGAGTTTGGATAGCTATTTGAAGACTCAGGGCTTCAAGGATAAAGAAGAGTGGGTAAAGAAAGAAGCTCGTCCAGCGGCTGAAAAGCGAGTTAAGGCTGGCTTGGTGTTGGCAGAGCTGTCGAAGGAATTGAAGATTGACGCTTCTCGTGACGAGATTCAAGAGCAAATTAATTTCTTTAAGCAGCAATACGGCAAAGATAAGAAAATATTAGAGCAATTTGATAATCCAAACGTCCACCGCGACATTGCCAATCGAATAATTACAGATAAAACCGTTGCTAAATTGGTTGAATTAAACACGAAGAAATAGGGTAAATATGCCAAAATCATATCTCATTCCAACTGTCGTTGAAAAGTCGGCCGACGGCGAGCGTGCTTTTGATATCTATTCGAGATTGTTGAATGAGAGGATTATTTTCCTTGGTGAAGACGTTAACGAGCATACTGCGAACAGCGTAGTGGCACAATTGCTGCATTTGGCGTATGTTGACCCGCAAGCTGATATATCGCTATATATCAATAGCCCAGGTGGCAGCGTTTATGACGGTATGGCAATTTATGACACGATGAATTTTATTAAGCCCGATGTGGCGACGTATGGAATTGGTTTGCAGGCAAGCATGGGGGCGTTTTTACTTAGCTCTGGCGCTAAGGGCAAGAGGTTTTGCTTGCCGCATGCCAAGGTGATGATTCATCAGCCGTCTTCTGGAACGCACGGAAAAGTGACCGACATGGAAATTGACATGAAGGAAACTTTGGAAGTTAAGGAAATGTTAGCGAAGATTATGGCGAAAAACACCGGTCAGAAGTTGGCTAAGGTCAAGTCCGATATGGAGCGTGATTATTGGATGACGCCGGATGAAGCCGTAAAGTACGGACTGATTGATAAAGTCTTGACTAAATTATCGTAAAAAATTGCGTGTTTGTTGTTAAAACTACTAGTGATTCTGCTTGTGGTTTTTGGAGGATATTGTCATAATTTGAAGTAAGCGAGGAGGGTTTATGAGGCAATATTTAGACGCATTGAAATACGTTCGTGATAACGGTGCGCAAAAAGGCGATCGTACGGGAACGGGGACGACAGAAGTTTTTGGTATTCAGACGCGATATAATTTGGCGGACGGATTTCCAGCTATGACCACGAAGAAGTTATATTTCAAAAGCGTCGCTCATGAGCTTTTGTGGTTTCTCAAGGGTACGGGCAATATTGAATATTTGGCGCAAAACGGCGTTCATATCTGGGATGAGTGGCCATATAAAAATTACCTAGAAAAAACTGGTCAGAAAATACCAGAAATTAACGGCGACAAGTGGCGCGCTGGCATGAAGGAATTTATTGATAAGATTGCGAACGATCATGCGTTTGCTGAAGAATGGGGAAATTTGGGACCTGTTTATGGTGTCCAATGGCGAAAATGGCCGGACGGGAAGGGCGGAATTATTGACCAGATTCAGAACGCCATTGACATAATAAAGACAAACCCAGAGTCGCGTCGGAATATCGTGAGCGCGTGGAATGTGGCGGAAATTGATGACATTGTCCAAGCCGGCGGGCTGCCTCCGTGTCATACAATGTTTCAATTTAACGTAAGACCTGGTAAAAACGGCGAGAAGGACAAACTGGATTTAGCGCTGACTCAGCGCTCGGCGGATATGTTCCTTGGGGTGCCGTTTAACATTGCCAGCTATGCGCTGCTTCTATCTATTGTCGCTCAAGTTACTGACAAACAGCCCGGCGAGTTTGTTCACACCTTAAATAGCGCACATATTTACAATAATCACCGCGCGCAAGTTGATGAGCAATTATCAAGGAATCCACTGACACTACCTAAGTTGTGGCTCAATCCAGACATCAAGAATATCGATGATTTCACGATTGATGATATTCGCCTGGAGGACTATGAATGTCATCCGCCGATTAAGGCGCCGATTGCTGTGTAGATTGATTTACGATTTTATGTCTATTCTTCGTTAGTCGTAAGAATCATATATTTGCCGTCTTCAATGCCAGACTGTTTCAGGCCGGTAATCTCTTGATTGGGTAGAATAACACTAAACTCTTGAGCAGCGGTATCATATAGTATAGTCGCAAACCTTCCTATTGCTCTAGCTTTTCCGCTTTTGTCTGTCCATTTTTCTACAACAGGTGCTGTGTCTTCGAATGTCGTACCTTCTTCTTTGGTAGGTTCGTCGGATAATATTATTATTGTACCTTCTGGCAGATCTGCAGTCGGAGTGTTTTTCATATATTCAGATGTTGTAGCGCGTATTATAGATCGTTTGTCCATGTGTTTTATCATACCACAAATACCAAATACTGTCAACTTAAGAAGCCTATTTTCTTTTATATATCACAAAATCAAAATCGTAACTATTTTCATTATCTATTGAATGATGTACGCGACTTACTTCCTCCCACTCGTCCATATCTATCTCTGGGAAAAAAGTATCAGCATCGGGAAATTCGGCATCAATTTCCGTGGCGTAAATAGTATCAATTTCTGGAATATCTAGCGCGTCTTTATAAACTCGTGAGCCGCCAATAATAAAAGTCGGATATCGTGACAAAGCCAGGGCGCTTCGTAAATTTATAGCCGTAAGAACTTTTTTGACGCCAGTTGGCTTGGATGAAATGACAATATTTTCTCTATCTGGAAGCGGTCGTGAGCCAATTGATTCAAACGTTTTTCTGCCCATGATGACGTTGCTATTTCTCGTCAATCGCTTAAAATTCACCAAGTCGGCCGGCAAACTTCGCCCCCACGGCATATCGCCATTTTGTCCGATGGCGCGGTTTTTATCGTAAGCTACAATAATGGCTTTTTCCATAATCTCAGTTTAGCATGCTGTAAAATTTACCGAAAGCTTGATAGAAATGCGTAAACTTGCCATAATAAGATTTGATAGAAAAATCACGCAATGGGAGGTGTTTAGTGAGCGTGTACTCAAATAAAGATATATTAGCGGCGATTGAAGACGGGACAATTGTCTGTACGCCGTTCAACCCAAAAAACGTATCGGAAGCCAGCTTAGATTTTACGCTAGGCTTTAATTTTTATAAGCAGGAATATGATGATATTTCGCGAGTTTATAATCCGTTTGACGAGTCTGACGTCAATCGATACTTCAAGGGTCCGCTTAAGGCAATTCCGCACGCTGAATGGTGCGAGCGGCACGGTTTTCGGGAATTTAAGAATATTCCGCCAGATCATCCGATTATCGTTTTGAAACCTGGTGAGCGAATTTTAGCGCATACGCATGAATTTGTTGGAATTCGGACGCATGGCGGCGCGGCTGAGGTAAAAAGTCGTAGCTCTTGGGGCCGAAACGGCGTGGCGGTGTGTTTTGATGCTGGCTGGGTTGATCCGGGATATATCAATCGGATTACGCTTGAGATTTACAATTTGAACAAGCACGAGAGCGTAGTTTTGCCTGTCGGTGAGAGAATTGGGCAATTGATTTTTCATCACACTGGTCAGGTTGACGGCGGATATGCTAGCGGGCGCGGCGGAATGAGCGGCAAATATCAGCACACTGATGATTTGGATGAATTGATAAAAACTTGGCGTCCAGAAATGATGTTGCCTCGGGCGTTTAAGGATCGTCGGTATAAACCGATGGAAATCGCGGGACTTAGCGAGGGGATTTTGTGATGATGGCAGGTTCAATGTTTCGCTCACGAACGAAAGAGAAAGAATATATCGATCACAGGAAAAAGCACAAGTCTGACGGCTGCGATTTTTGTCAATTGGTAAAACAGCATACTAGTCAAGTCGTAGAAGAAACGCAACATTGCCTAATCATTAAAAATCGATTTGGCTATGATTTTTGGGACGGCTGCGGCGTGGACGACCATTTGATGGTGATACCGAAACGGCACGTGGACTCGCTGGCAAATTTGAGCGACGAGGAAAAAATTGACTATATGAATCAGGTTGCTAGGTTTGAATCTAGTGGCTATTCAATTTACGCTCGAGCCCAAGGCAGCAAAACCAAGTCGATGATACATCAGCATACTCACTTGATAAAAATTGATGGAAAAACGAAAAAATGGCTGGTATTTCTACGGAAGCCGCACATTGTGATTACGAGGTGATGATGAGCGACGCGGGAAAATATATAGTTATCGAAGGTAATGACGGGACGGGCAAGTCGACGCAGGTCGCGAAATTGGCGGAATATTTTCGGTCAATCGGGCGAACGGTTTGCGTGATTGAAGAGCCGGGAAGTGATGATCCGGAAAAATCAACTCCGATAGCAAATGAACTTCGAAAAGTGATTAAAAATGGCGATTTGGCGCGTTCTGCGGCGGTGAATGTGGCGCTATTTTCTGCAGCGCGGCGTGAATTGTGGCGGGAAAAAATTCAGCCTGCGTTGGAACGTGGGGAAATTGTTTTGAGCGCGAGGAATTATATTTCAACGCTGGTTTATCAGGGGCGAGTCGAAGGTTATGACGAGTCGGAAATTCTGCGGTTAACAGAATTGTTCACCGATGAAAAATATCTGAAGCCGGACGTTATGATTATTTTGAGTCTAAGCCGCGATAAGCGGGAAGAGCGAATTTCTATGCGCGGTGAGTTGAAAAATCCTGACACTTTTGAGTCACGTGGGCAAGATTTTCAGAAAAAAGTCGACGATGGATATTTGGAGATTGCCGAGGCATACGGAATTCCGGTAATTTCTGCTGACGGGACGATTGACGAAGTTCATGATATGTTGATTGATAATATCGAAAAACACTAGTAAAACCCCTTGATTTTATTGACACTTTTCGTCATAATGATTAGTTATAGAAGTAGTGTATTCATGGCGGGTGAAAATTGCGAGTGGCAAATCGTGATTTTGGGCTATGAATTAGAGATCTTCACGGCCGTCTATTAACCACTAATTAAAGCGAGGAGTGTTTACGCCTGTGGCAAAAAAACCAACCACAAGTAGCGAGCGCGTCTATTTCACCTCTGGTGATAATGCCCTGCCGCTACCAAACTTAATCGCTCACCAAAAAGATTCTTGGCGCTGGTTCGTCGAAGAAGGTTTGAGTGAGATATTTTCAGAAATTAACCCAATTGACGACTACACTGGTCAGAAGTTGTCATTAAAGTTCGGCAAATACTATTTTGGCGAGCCAAAAAACACTGACCAATTTGCCAAAGAAAACAACTTGACATTTGAAGCTCCGTTGCACGCAACAGTTGAATTGACGAATAAAACAACTGGTGTGGTTGAAGAGCAGGAGATTTACCTCGGTGAATATCCATGGATGACCGAGCGCGGTACGTTCATTATCAACGGTACGGAGCGCGTGGTTGTTAGCCAGTTGATTCGCTCTGCTGGTGTTTTCTTCACTGCTGAAACAATAGCGGGACGTAATTACTACGGTGCAAAAATCATTCCAGGACGTGGAGCTTGGATGGAATTCGAGACGGCTTCTAATGGCGCGATTTACGTAAAAATTGACCGCCGCCGCAAGATGCCAGCAACGACTTTGTTGCGCGCTTTGGGCTATCCAAAGACTAGCGAAATTAAGGAATTGTTCGCTGATATTGATACTGGCGACGTGAAATACATTGACGAAACTTTGGATAAGGATACTTCTCGCGGTGCGAATGAGGCGTTGATTGAGGTTTATCGTCGATTACGTCCAGGTGATTTGGCGACAGTTGATAATGCTCGTCAGATGATTGAGCGAATGTTCTTTGACTTCAAGCGGTTTGATTATTCGCGGGTTGGTCGTTATAAATTGAACCAACGCTTGGGTCTGGATGTTGCAAATACAGCAGAAAATCGCACATTGCAAATGAGCGATTTGGTGGCGATTTTGCGTGAAGTTATTCGCTTGAACAATACGCAAGAGCCAGCTGACGACATTGACGCATTGAGCAACCGCCGAGTTCGCTTGGTCGGTGAATTGATTGCCCGCCAATTCCGCGTTGGTATGCTTCGAATGCAGCGCAACGCCATGGACCGCATGAGCGTGGCTGATTTGGAAAGCGTTAGCCCAAGCCAATTGATTAATGCTCGTCCAATTGTTGCAGCTGTTCGTGAATTCTTTACTTCAAGCCAGCTGTCGCAGTTGCTTGACGAGGTTAACCCATTGTCAGAATTGAGCCACAAGCGACGCTTGAGCTCGACTGGTCCTGGCGGTTTGACTCGTGAGCGCGCTGGATTTGAGGTTCGCGACGCCCACCCAACTCACTATGGTCGTATTTGTTCAGTGGAGACGCCAGAAGGTGCGAATATCGGTTTGGTGCTGAACTTGGCAGCTTACGCACGTGTTAATGAATATGGATTTATTGAGACTCCATATCTTCGCGTGAAAGACGGCAAAGTGACCGACGAACTTGTTTATTTGGATGCTTCACAGGAAATTGGTGAGGTTATCGCTGACGCTGGTGAGGCTCTTAACGAAGACGGAACTTTCCGCGACGAGCGCGTTAATGCTCGAAGCAACATGCAGCCATCACAAGTTGATGCTAGCCAAGTTACATTCATGGATGCAGCTCACCGCCAGATTCTAGGTTCGACTGCGGCGCTGGTTCCGTTTATTGAAAAGACTCGCGTTGACCGTGCTTTGACTGGTTCAAACATGCAACGTCAGGCGGTTCCTCTATTGTGTCCAGAATCTGCAACTGTTGGTACTGGAATTGAGAAGGCTGTGGCTGAGAATAGTGGTCACTTGATTCAAGCTAGCGCCGACGGCGAAGTCGTTCGCGCTGACGCTGACGAAGTTCATGTTAAATATGCTGACGGCGTAAAGATTTATACTTTGAAGCATTTTGTGAAGAATAATGACGATCGCTGTTATAACCAAAAAGTCCGCGTTGAGCGTGGCGACAAGGTGAAGAAGGGCGATATCCTGATTGAAGGCGCCTCGATTGCTGGCGGTGAAATTGCCCTAGGTAAAAACCTTCTGGTTGCCTTCATGCCATGGGGTGGCTACAACATGGAAGACGCGATTATTATGAGTCGTCGTTTGGTTGAAGATGATCGATTGACAAGCATTAACATTAAAGATTACACCGTTGAGGTTCGCGAGACGAAGCTTGGTCCAGAGATTGTGACGCGCGATATTCCAAACGTTTCCGAGGAAAGTTTGCGTCATTTGGACGAGAACGGAATTGTTCAAATCGGTTCCGAGGTTAAGGCTGGCGATGTTTTGGTTGGTAAGATTACACCAAAGGGCGAGCAGGAATTGAGCTCTGAGGAGCGTCTGCTTCGCGCAATCTTCGGTGAAAAAGCTAAGGATGTTCGCGATACATCACAGCGAATGAATAACGCGGGCGGCGGTAAAGTTGTTGGCGTTAAGATCTTTAGTCGTGAAAATGGTCACGAATTGAAGGCTGGCGTTTTGATGCAAATCCAGATCTTCGTTGCGCAATTACGAAAGATTGGCGTTGGTGATAAGATGGCTGGACGCTTCGGTAACAAGGGTGTTGTGGCGAAAGTTCTTCCTGTTGAAGATATGCCATTTCTAGAGGACGGTACGCCGGTTGACGTAGTTTTGAACCCACTTGGTGTGCCAAGCCGTATGAACCTTGGTCAGATTTTTGAAACTCACCTTGGTATGGCAGCACGAGCATTGGGCTACCGCGTAGCAACTCCGT
>CBDEJQ010000035.1:0-5135 GCA_965240135.1 uncultured Candidatus Saccharibacteria bacterium | reverse complement strand
GCATATTATTTATTATAACAAATGATTTTTACTCTAATATAATATATATTGTTTTTAATTACATAAGTGGTATAATATGTGATGGACTATTAAAAATACTGCGCAATCGAAAAAAACATAAACATTTTTATAAATTATTATTGACAAAATATAAAGATTGTGCTAGTATGAGGACATAAAGCCTGAAGATAGGGCTGGAAAAGAGGAGTTTTTATGAACAAATTTAAGAAAATCGGCATTGCTATCTCTTTGGGATTTGCTATGCTCGGTGGAATCTGGTTGGCATCACCTTCACAGGCTGCCGGCTGTAACAAATTTAACGTTGTATACTGTGGTACGCATTCTATGTCAGAATTGCAAACAGCATACAGCCGTACAGAAATTAAAGAACTATATAAAGAGTGGTACGTTACCGAGACTATGGTTCAAGGTGGCTCAAACATGCGTGAAGGTGTAGTTGACGCAAATGGTAATATTACAGTTGACGGTCGTGTTGTAGCTACAAACGCTATAACTGTACAGTCTAAGGCTGGTACTCGTCAGCCTCAGCCACAACGTAGCTATAAGACTTCAAACGGATACACTTACTACCAATATCCAACTGGTCAAAGCTTCGTTGACGGTCCTAAGAGCTACAGTATGTATGCATGGTTTGACAACGACGGTAAGTTCATCACTGGTGTGATTAAAGACTGTGGTAACCCAGTTTGGGGTACTCCAACAACACCTCCTGCAAAACCTGCATTAACATGTGACGCATTGCAAGTTCTAAAGATTGAAGACAACACCTACAAGTTTGTTGTAAACGCAACTGCTAAGAACGGTGCAAGCATCACCAGCTACACATACAACTTTGGTGACGGTACAACTAAGACTATCAACTCATCTACAATTGAGCACACTTACACAAAGTACGGCAGCTTCAAGGTTACTGTAATCGTAAATGGTAAAGAAAACGGCGAAGTCAAGAGACAAAGTCCAAACTGTGAAAAGACTATCGTAATCGAACCTGAAACAAAACTTCAAGTTTGTGACCTTAAGACTAAGAAATATGTAGAGATTAAAAAGTCAGAATTTGATAAAAGTAAGTACTCAACAAATCCAAACGATTGTAAAGAAGCACCTGCTAAGATCACAATCTGTGTAATCGATAAAAAAGAGCTTCGTGAAATCAAGAAGGAAGAATACAACGAGTCAAAGCATACAACTGACTTGAGCAAGTGTAAGGAAGTTCCTACTACACCTACTACCCCTACACCAAACACTCCTTCAACACCAACACCTAGCCCAGAATTGCCAAAGACTGGTGCAAGTGACGCGATTATGTCAGCACTAGGCCTAGGTGGACTAACTACAGCTACTATCGCTTACATCGCTAGCCGCCGCCAAATGTAATAAGCTAAGCTAGCAACGAAATACCCGCCGAGATGGCGGGTATTTTTATTGATGATGAAGCTGTTGAGTCTATAACTGTTTTCGACCTTCTAGTGCGTGAGTCAGTGTAATTTGGTCTGCGTACTCAAGGTCAACGCCGACTGGAATACCTCTAGCCAAGCGTGTGATAGTCGTATTTAATCCAGCTTCTTGGATATAGCGCTGCAAGAATAGCGCGGTTGACTCGCCCTCAACTGAAGCGTTCGTAGCGATAATAATCTCCTGAACGTCGTCAGTTTTTATACGCTCAATTAGCTCTGGGATATGCAATTGCTCTGGCCCAATATTGTCAATTGGTGAGATAACGCCTCCCAGCACGTGGTATGTGCCCAGGAACTGCCCTGTTCTTTCTATAGCGACAATATCTAGCGGCTCCTCTACTACACAAACGATTTTTTTATTCCTGTTCGAATCTGCATATAAAGGCGACACATCGTCATCTGAGTCGATCAACGCAAATGTCTTCGGGCAGGTTTTTACGCGGTCGTGCAATCGGTCTAATGAATGCGCTAATTGCTTTGCGGATTTGGGGTTACGGCGTAAAACCGCGTAGGCATATCTTTCAGCCGTACGCGGTCCAACTCCAGGTAGATTACCAAAATCATCAATTAAAGCAGTCAGAGCTTTTGGCAAAATGTCGATTGACATGACTTTAGAATGGTAAATTGCCCAAGCCGCCCATCAATGGCTTCATAGTTTCAGCAGCGACTTCCTGAGCCTTTGTCATACCGTCGCGAACTGCGATTTCGATCCAGTGTTCCAACTCTTCGATATTCTCCAAGTCGACCATTTCTGGGTCAATTTTTACAGACTTGATCTTTAATTCGCCAGTGATTTGTACGATCACAGCGCCATCGCCAGCCTCAACTTCGATGATTTCTTTGCCTAATTGTTTCTGTGCTTTGCGTAATTGTTGCAGCATTTTTACCTGATCAAACGCCATATTCCTCCTTATTTAACACTTACAATTATACCCTATTTGCGGTCGGATGTGTAGATATAGAAGCGATCGCCGTCTTTATGATCATTGACAATTACTGACGACAGGTGTCCAGAGTAAGTCTGCGGAATTTGAGACTTCACGCTGTGGCTCACATATAAAGTCTGTCCGACGTTCGTTGGCGCTGTGTGGATAATTGATATCTGGTGATAGTTGTGCTTTTTGAGCGCTTCGTAAATTGGCGATTCTTCTTTGCTGACCAATAACGAGAATGAATCGGTCGGCGCGGTATTTTTACGGAGCAAAGATAAATCTTTATTAAAGTGTGAAACTGCTTCTGGGGAATAACGATAACTGTCGATGTAGCGGAAGCTGCCGCCCGCCACCATAACGATGATTAACATTGATATAAGAACTAGTCCTGTGCCGCGAGCGTATGGGTTGCGCGGGAAAAGTCCGTACCACATATTCATTAGGGATTCCAATCCGACCGCCAAGAGAATGAATAGCGGGATGATGATTATTGGGGTGAGGTTTGGCTGGAAGATGAGTAGCGCCAATGCTAAGATTAGCCACGACCAAATCATAAACGAGCGGGCGCTGGAGATTTTTTGGAAGCTGCGGAATAGTCCTAGCCCGATTAACACCATTGCGTTGATGTCCATAATTGGCGTGATTTGGTTCCCTACGACTGATGGGAAAATGCGGATGTATGTGTAATATAAAGTCCTGAGGTTTGCAACGATGTCAAAACTTAGGCTGTTGATGCCGATGAGGCTATAAAATAGTGCGTGGGATTTATAGCAAAGAAAACTAATCGCACAACCAATCGTGAATAAAATAGCGGACGGCACAATCCAAGACTTGCGATGTTTTCTGGAGACGAGGAAATAGCGTGGATGTGGATGTAAAAAGGCGATGATCAGAAGTCCCAGATTGATGTACCAAAAATACGGAGTGAAGAGGCTGAGTGCCGTGGTGATGGCTAAGCTGATTCGCCAAATGGAGGCGTTCTGGGCTTTTTGGAGAATTAACGTGGCAAAAAGTAAAGTTAGCGCGGTGTAGAAAATGTATAAAATGCCAACAGTTGCACTTTGACCGATGAATAAAAATTGACCGGTCGTTGCCATGATTAATAGCGACAGAATCGTTGTGGACGGCTTAAACCAGCGTTTTAAGAGGAAGAAAATAGCGACGGAGCTGGCGATTGAAAGGATTACGGCGGGCGCTTTAATTGTTAATAAACTGACGCCGAATAGCTTGAAGAATAGCAATTGAAGAAGGTGAAATGGTAGATTTGTGACGGCGATTCCCTCGATGCTAAAATTCAAGTGATTTGTCGTATTGACCATGTTGATTTCTGCTTGCGACAAACCTCCCGGCACGTGCAGCGCGGAAATTATAATAGCTCCTACATACAACAGCGCCAGCAACGTATAGCCGAAAACGTAGCGCCATCGGTAAAGGAATATATCGGTAACTTTTTGCTTTTTCATTGGTATGATTATAACACAATTCTATTCATGCTTGCGATCCAGACTCATAAAGCGTAGGCGCTCTGGGTGGAAGTACAATTGAACTTTGCCAACTGGGCCGTTACGGTGCTTAGCGATGATGAGGTCAGTAATATTCTGAACTTCCGGGTTGTCTGGCTCATAATATCCAGGGCGATAAATAAAGCTAACGATGTCGGCGTCCTGCTCAATAGAACCGGATTCGCGCAGGTCGGCTAGTTGTGGAATTGGCGGCGTACGCGATTCAACAGAACGGCTCAACTGACTCAGGGCAATTAGCGGCACATTCAGCTCGCGAGCAATAAGCTTCAGTCCACGGGAAATTTCCGAAACTTCCTGAACGCGGTTCCCGTTGTGGTTTCCGTTGGCCTGCATAAGCTGCAAATAGTCGACGATGATTAGTCCTAATTGGTTTTCATGAGCAATTCGACGCGCTTTAGTTCGCATTTCCAAAACTGATAGCCCTGGTGTGTCATCGATGTAAATTGGCGCCTCAGCCATTTCTCCCATAGCCTCAGACAACTTCGCAAAATCTTCATCACTCAGGTTTCCGGTGCGAATATTCCAGCTATCAACTCCCGACGCGTCCGCCAGCATACGGTCGACCAACTGTTCCTTGCTCATCTCTAGGCTGAAGAATAGGACAGGATTTTTTTCAATCGTTGCCACGTTATAAGCCAAGTTTGTCACCAGTGTCGTCTTACCCATGGCTGGACGCGCCGCCAGAATAATCAAGTCTGATTTTTGCAAACCAGCGGTCATGTTGTCCAGATCGCGATAGCCAGTGCGGACTCCTCTGAGAGAACCTTTATTCTTGCTGAGCTCTTCAATTCGATCAAAGCTATCCGTCAGAATGCTTTCCAGGCTGACCAAATCTTGCTTGGTTGATTGGTCTGACACGCTGAAAAGTTCAGCTTCGGCCTTCTCTAATAATTCCTGCGTGGTCGTCGATTCGTCATATCCAAGCTCGGAAATGTCACCGCTCGCTTTTATCAGACGCCTGCGAACCGCTGCTTGCGCAATCATCTCCGCGTAAGCCGATGCGTGTGCTGCCGTTGGGACGTAGTTTGTTAATTCTGTCAGGTATGCCGAGCCGCCAACTAATTCCAGCTCATCCTTCCGCTTCAATTCGTCAGTTAAGGTCAATAGATCGACAGGCTTATGTTTTTCAAATAGTCGCATCATTCCAGCAAAAATCAATCCGTGATTCTTGTCGTAAAAATCGCTAGGGTGAGTAATTTCTGCAG
>CBDEJQ010000034.1:0-62940 GCA_965240135.1 uncultured Candidatus Saccharibacteria bacterium | reverse complement strand
AAAGAACCTAAAAAAGACTGGATCCTTATCATTCCCAATGCGGCGGGAGTGATATTAGGCGGTCTAACTTTTCTTACTTCTTTATAAAAATTATATAAACAAAACCAGCAACTTCATAAAAAAGTTGCTGGTAGAGATTTTGGACTATCACAGGAAAAAATATTTAACCAAAGTGATATATTGTTTGATAAATCAGAGTATAATAGTAATTAAAAATAGGATTGGATAGCGAGCAGATTCTTGCTTCCTGCTATGTTTATATTCCATCAAGTGTAAGTTAATTAAGATTAAAGAAGGAAAAACCATGAATCCACAAACAATAAGCTTAACTGAATTACAAAAACACCTCGATCAAACTTGTAAGGAGAAAGGTTGGGATAAAAATTCTGTCACTGAAGTATTCTTATTGTTAGCCGAGGAAGTTGGCGAGCTGGCGAAAGCAATTCGCAAAGAGACTGGATTTAAGGGCGAGAAAAAGCCTGACAATCATGACAATCTGCGCGAGGAGTTTGCGGACGTGTTAAATTACTTGATGGAATTGGCAAATCGGTTTGACGTCAATTTGGCGGAAGTGTATTTTGAGAAGCACAAGATCAACCAGACGCGACAGTGGAAATAGTATATACTAGTATTGAAAAGTGCAGATTAGATAAGATAATAAAATGCGCGGGTTGGTGATACAGTAACACTGGGGAGATATTTTAATTAAGATGAGCGATTTGCCACCAATTAGATTTGCCAATGGAGCTTGCCTTGTTGCAAACGAAGTGACGGCTCCTTCTGGAGTGAAGAGAATAGTTTTTGGAGATAATCCAGAAAAACCCATAGCTCGTCTTGGCTATAGAGAAGTTGGCAGAAAGGCTTGTTTTGCGGGTATGCTGTTTAAGAATGCTCCAGACGAATATAAGGCGGGTACGTCAATATTGTCATACTTCTTTGAAACAGCAATTCCTGAATTGGGACTTCACCCGGGAGAAACTTCAAAAATACATAAACCTGTTATTGCTTTACTTCTGGCTAGATATGGGTTGGAAGCCGACACAACTTCGGAATATTGGTCCCGTGCTGGACTATTGGTGCAACGAGTCGGAATATCAAGAAAACATCCTCAGTTACATTTCTGTGAAGGAAACGAAGAAGAGTTCGAGGGCGAGCAATATCAAAGATTTTATGATATTGTGCCAAATAGAGAATTGCCGTTCTTGTATCCTTTAAAATCTCCTTCAAAGCAGGTTGATGTACATACTTCGTATATTCCATAGCCACAAAACCTGCCAATATAACGGCAATGAGTGTCTAATAAAACTGTCTAGTTGTAAAGAATGGTATAATCGTTAGTGAATGTCTAAGGTAGTTGAAAAGTTAAACCTGAGTGATTCGGCGTTAAAGTTAGAGTTAGAAAATTCGTCGGTTTTGGGCTATGGTGGGTAAAAATATAAAAGCCTTAATTGAACTATGACCTCAAAAGAAAATATCCTTAGGAAATGGCGCACTATATCGTCGCGCACTGTATTCGAATATTCTCGATTAACTGTAGTGGAAGACATGGTAAAATTGCCTAATGGTAATATAATTCGTTATATCCACTACCCTTATTGTGGGTATGGCGGAGTAGTTGTAGTGTGTCGTCGTGGCGACACTATCCTTGTGCAGCAAGAATATTCTTATCCTGTGGATGAGGTATTATATCAGCTACCAGGTGGTAAAATTGAGGTGGGCGAGGACGCTTGCGCAGCTGCGCGGCGAGAGTTGGCCGAGGAGTCTGGTGTCGCTATGAATAATTTGCGAGAATGTGGATGGTTCTATCCTGACAACCGTCGTACTAACGCCAAGCTCCACGTGGTCTACGGGGAATATTCTGGAGTAGATTATCAACATCAACCGGACGACACTGAGCAAATTATCTCGCAATGGTTGCCGATCGCCGACGTGCAGAGTATGATTGACGCAGGCAATATTACTAATTATGCTATGCTGGCGGCATGGGCAATAGTGGATCATCAGTTGTTTTCGCGAAAAAAATAGAGCTAGACGTTAGCGAAAAAAAGTATATTCTACAATTAGCAAAAGACGAAACTGCATACCGGAAGACGATCTTTATCCATAATAAAAATGGTATAATATCTACCGAGGATATGATCAAAGAAATTACCGTCCAACCACTTCCAGGTTATAAAGAAGTTAAGCCCTTCGTTTATGCGGGGTTTTTCCCAGTGTCCAATGAAGACTATAACGATTTGAAAGAGGCAATTGAAAAGTTGAGCCTGAGCGATTCGGCGTTACAGTTCGAGCCGGAGAATTCGCCGGTTTTGGGTTATGGTGTGCGAATCGGTTTTTTGGGATTGCTACATATGGACATTATTCGCGAGCGATTGGAGCGTGAATATAATTTGGATTTAATTGTGACCAATCCGAGTACTGATTATCAAGTTAGTCTGACGAATGGCGAGGAGTTGGATATCAAGTCTGCTAGTGAATTGCCCGACCCAGCGCAGATAAAAGAGATTCGTGAGCCGTGGATTGATGGTGAAATTGTTGTGCCGCAGGATTATATTGGTGCGGTGATTCAGCTGATTGTGAGTAAGCGTGGTCGCCAGAAAAACCTGAGTTATATTGACGAGCGGGCGCTGATTTCATTTGCGGCGCCACTCGCGAATTTGTTGACGGATTTTTATGACCAATTGAAGTCGATTACCAGCGGCTACGGTTCGTTTAATTATGAGTTAGCGGATTATCAAGTGGAAGATTTGGTGCGAGTTGATTTTTATGTAGCGGGTGAGATGGTTGATTCGCTGAGTGTAATGTGTCATCGGTCGGAATCGCAGCATTTGGGGCGTGAGATTGTTAAGAAATTGAAGGAAGTTGTGCCGCGTCAGAGTTTTGAAGTTTCATTGCAAGCGGCAATTGGCGGTAAATTTATTGCCAGGGAAAATATCGGCGCTTATCGAAAAGATGTTACGGGCTATCTTTACGGCGGCGATGTCAGTCGTAAAAAGAAGCTTCTCGCCAAGCAGGCGCGTGGTAAAAAACGAATGAAACGCTTTGGTAAAGTCGACATACCGAGCGAAGCATTTATGGTAATGCTGAAAAGGGATTAGTTATGGAAAAACCTATTGTTTATATTGATATGGATGGTGTTTTGGCGGATTTCAAATCTGCTTTAACGAAGATATCGCCTGAGTTGATTGATGAGTTTACTGGTCAGCACGATAATATTCCAGGAATTTTTTCTTTGATGGATCCAGTGCCTGGAGCTATCGAGGCGGTTTACGTCCTGAAAGACAAATACGATTTATATATTTTATCTTCTTCTCCGTGGGAAAATCCGACGGCTTTGGGCGATAAGTTGGCGTGGGTGAAAAAGTATTTTGGCGGCGAAGGTTCGGATAATGTTTTCTTTCGTAAGGTTATTTTTTCGTCAGCAAAGAATTTGAGTCGAGGCGATATTTTGATTGACGATCGGACGGCGAATGGCGCGGGCGAGTTTTCTGGTCGGCTTATTCGTTTTGGAAGTTCTGAATTTCCCAATTGGCAATCTGTACTTGATGAGTTATTATAGGTAAATATTATGCCAAGTATTGAAGATCTTATTACAAATTATCAGCCAACTGAATCGACAATTGAGTTGGTCAAAAGTACGAAAATTGCACTGCTTGCGGGAATTTCTGGTGCAGGCAAAGACACGATAAAAAAACAATTACTGAAGTCACCAGAGTTTCGCGATATTGTTTCTCATACTACGCGCGCGCCACGCACAAATAACGGATGTGCCGAGCAAGATGGAATTGATTATCACTTTATTGATTCGCAAACTGCCGAAAATATGCTACAAAATAATGAATTTATTGAGGCAAAGTTTGTTCACGGTACGGTTTATGGGACGTCGGTGGCTGAGTTGAAGTTGGCGCATGATCAGAACCGCGTGGCAATTACCGACATTGACGTTCAGGGCGTGGAGGAATATGAGCGACTGGCGCCAGATAGCATTGCGATTTTTATTGTGCCGCCAAATAATCAAACTTGGATTGAGCGATTAAAAAAGCGTTACGCAACCGAAGAAGATTTTCAAGCGGAGTGGCCAAAGCGTCACGCCTCGGCGATAAAAGAGTTGGCTTACGCGCTTGAAGTTCCGTATTATCACGTGATTATCAATGACGATTTGGAGCGAGCAATTCGAGTGACCGAGGAAATCATTTTGCGCGGCGACGTATTTAAGCGTCAGGATGACGAGGCGCGTTTGGTAGCTCGAAATCTCCTCAATGATATAATTAATCTATGAGTTCAGTAAAAACTCCAAAAAAAATAGCAGCCAGGCAAGATCGTTCCTCGAAGACCTTGACTACATTGTTAGACCAATCCTTTTTTATCTTTGCAGGTTTGGCGTCGTTTTGGTTGGCGTGGTTAGTGCTTAGAGAAGGTTGGGCGACGGGCGGTTGGTGGCTGGTTGGCTTGTTCTTTGTTGTGTGGATAATTGTGGCATATTTGGCGTTGCCTAGACTTCATCGAATTTTGAGCAATATGTACGTACCGAATTATTTTATCGGCAGGACGCGAACGGCGGACGGAGTATTAAGCGACCCTGTCAATTTGAGTGTGCGCGGCTCGGAAGAAAAGCTCCATAAGGCAATGACTGAGGCAGGCTGGGTTTTGGCGGATGACATAACTCCGAGATCAGCTTGGAAAATGGTACTTACCGTGCTGAGTGGTCGCAGTTATCCAAATGCGCCAGTGTCGCCAGCATTTTTGTTTGGCAGACGGCAGGACTTTGCCTATCAGCAGGAAGTTGACGGCAATCCAAGGCGTCGTCATCATGTTAGATTTTGGCGATGCCCAACTGGCTGGCTTCTTCCTGGCGGTCATCGAGTTGATTGGTTGGCGGCTGGTACGTACGATAAGAGTATTGGCTTTTCTTTATTTACTTTTCAGTTCACGCATAAGATTGACGAGAATATTGATATTGAACGAGATTATATCATTGAGTCGGTTAAAAGTAACAATAAAAATATTAGAGTGACGATATTAAAGGATTTTTCAACGGGCTATCATTCGCGCAACGGTTTCGGAGATGCTATTCGCACTGATGGCGATTTGCCGATTTTGGAAGTCGGTCGGATAAAGACTGACGATAATGTCACGGCTTCAACGCGGCTCGGGGTGATTATGGACGGCACAATTTATGATCGTCATCCGCGAAATCACGAAACCTTATTGGAAGAGCTTTGGGGCCGCCGACCACCGCAGATTTTAATTGGCGGCGGACTAATGATTCTGGCGTCGTTATTCACAATTGGGCAAATGCTGGTGGACTTTTCTAGCTGGCCGACTACTTTGGTGCAAGTTGCGAATATTGATGGAATTGATATAAATGCTGCGAATACCATGTTATCGATGATGGCTGGCTTTAATGTGCTGTTGGTTGTGGCGGAAATCGTGTTGGTTGGGCTGCTACTTCGAGGAAGTAGTCGGGCGCGAATCTCACTACTTTCTGTGGCGACATTGGCTATTGTTACCGAATCTTTATCCGTGACAATTGGGCGAATTAATGCGTCGATTATGCTGCTTTTGATCTCGATTGGTGTGCATATTATGATTATGATGTTGTTCTCTTCAGATGCAGCGCGCTACTTTACGGAAAGACGATAAGGCTTGGCACTCTGCTTGTATGAGTGCTAGATTTGCGATATAATTGGACTATGACCGAACGTCAACAAGCAATCCTTGTCGCGATTATCGAACAGTACGCTGAAATTGCGGCGCCAGTTGGTAGTGTAACGCTAGCCAAACTGTTTGGCGTGAGTAGCGCCACGATTCGCAGTGAGATGGCAAAACTCGAGGAAATGGGATTCATTGAGGCGCCTCACACGAGCGCGGGTCGAATTCCGACGGATAAGGGATATCGTTTTTATGTCAATAGAATCACGGCGGCGCAAATGACGGAATTGCCAAGCGGTATTGATAGCAGCACGAAGGCGATTGAGGCGCACGTCAATTCAAATGTTGATACTTCAGATAAAGCGATTCGTCGAGCGGTTGACGGTTTGGTGGAAATGACTGGCAATTTTGGTTTTGCGTCATTTGGTTCGAGTTTGTATATGAACGGAATGACTCAGTTATTCAGCCAGCCAGAGTTTGATGACGGTGATCACGTTCAGGCAGTTGCTAAATTGATTGACAATATCGAACCGTGGCTGCGTGAAGCGGCGCCGGACGAACCGTTAAATGTGTTTATTGGTAGCGAAAATCCAATTGGTAAAAGTAGTGGAGCTACGTTGATTATAAGTAAATTTAAGTCATCGTCTGGTGGCGATAATTACATCGGTGTGATTGGTCCGACGCGACAAAACTATCGTCGAACGATGGAGCTGGTGCGTCGTACGGGCGCGATGCTAGAGGAGGTATTATAATGGCTGAATGGATTGGTGGATTATTAAGTGGTTTGCCGGCGTGGCTGATTGTAATAATTTCAATAATAATATTTATTATTGGAGCGATTTGGATTTTAGCATTTGATCCTGTTACGGCTGGTGGTGATCCGGTCTTGCCATTTAAAAGGAGGAAAAAATGATGAAGAATAAAAAAGCTGAAGATTTAGAGAAAGAAGTTGCTGAGCTGACGTCGGATTTGCAGCGAACTCGAGCGGATTTTGAGAATTATCGTAAGCGCGTGGAGGCGGAAAAACAATCAGCGCACGAGTTGGGTCAAACTAAGTCGGTGATGAAATTATTGCCCGTCATTGATACAATTGAGCGAGCTGTTGTCAACGTCCCAGAGGAGATTCAAGATAATCCGTGGGTTAAGGGTGTGGCTGGTCTGAGTAAGCAGCTTGATAAGCAATTGAAGGAGATTGGTTTGGAGAAAATTGACGCCAAACCTGGCACTTTATTTAATCCTGAATTTCATCAGGCTGTTCAATTTGACGAATCAACGGATGGTGACAAGGAAGTTATTGCCGAGGAACTTCGCGCCGGCTATACTTTGAACGGTTCAGTTATTCGCGACGCAATGGTAAAAGTCACTCGTCAGTGATAGACGTTTATAGTAAGTGCGCTACTTGTTTTTAGAGTGGCGCTTTTTATTTATCAATAGAATAATTGCAATAACGATCAGAGATATGCCGATTGCAAGACCTATAAACAAAGATTCTCCGGTGTTTTCGAGAAGATTACCAGATTGTGTAACAGTCTGATATGAAGTACTACTTCCTTGATGGCTTTCTTGGTGACCAGTAGTAGTACATGGCTGGCCGTTAGTATAACTGCCTGCGCCGTAGCTACTACAGTTATAAGTGGCAGAAAAATTGTGAAATATAATTCGATTACTCATCATGACTCTATTGATTTTATAAGCATTACTACTATAATAGAGGAGTAATACTATAAAAACAAGGGGGATGTGTTATGCCACAGATTGGCGTTCCGGAGCTGGTTGTAATACTAGTTATTTTACTTATATTGTTTGGTGCAAAAAGATTGCCTGAGTTGGCGCGAAGTATCGGTTCATCAGCAAGAGAGCTAAAGACAGCGTTCAAGGAGGATGATGAAAAGAGTAGTGCATCGCAATCTGGCGAAGCGAAAGACAAGTAATTCGTCGCAAGTTTCTGGTTCATCGCCAGTATTTATGGATCACATCCGAGAGTTGCAATGGCGACTTGCTATTGTTGCACTTGCTTTTTTGGCGACTGGTGCGGCGGTGTATCCATTTTTCGATAAAATTGTAGCGTTATTACTTAAGCCGCTTGGGAATAATCTATCTTTGGTGTATTTAACGCCAGGGGGTGCTTTTAATTTTGCCGTACAAGTGTGTATTTATGCTGCGATGATTGGGGCGCTACCTGTTGCGCTATATCATATATATCGCTTTGTTATGCCTGCGGTCGAGAAAACGACGCTGCGAGGAGTGCTTGGATATTCTCTAAGTTCTTTATTTTTGGCAGCTGTTGGCGTTGCTTTCTCATACTTTCTAGCGTTGCCGGCAGCTATTCAATTCTTGACTAGTTTTGACTTGAAAAACATCAGCCCTATGCTGACGGTTGAGTCGTATCTTTCGTTCGTGATGACATACTTGCTAGCCGGGGCATTGTTATTTCAATTGCCGCTATTTATGACAATCATAAATCGCATAAAGCCAATGACTCCGCGGATGTTAATGTCTGGTCAGCGGCATGTTATTCTTTGGTCTGTAGTGTTTGCTGCGGTTATCTCTCCAACTCCAGATGCTGTAAATCAATTGCTATTAGCGGCTCCGATGATTGTGATGTATCAAGTGGGCATAGTAATTATCCTATTGAAAAACCGTAAGCGAGCGGATAAAAAATCGAAAGACGGTTTGTTGACTCGTTCGGTCGCCGATAATGAGTCGGCAAATCATACTGCAAAAGATATCAAACCTCGTCCTATGGAGGCGAAGAAAGTGTCTGTTTGTCCCGAGTCAGAGACGCCAATTCTAGTGAAGAAGCCAGTGTCAAATCACGCATCGGTTAGTCGTCGCTCGCTTGATGGATTTGTGGCAATGAAGACAGAAAAACCATCTCCAGTAGTAAATAAGAAGGTGGTTATTCCGAAGAAAACAGTCTCAAAACCTGTGCCAATAAGAAGATCTTTGTCTCGATCGGTAGATGGATTTTCTATACCATCTCGGTCTGTTTCGGTATCTGTTCCTTCTAGATCTGTAAAGCTTGTATAGAATATATTTGCATACTTAAATATGTGGTGATATAATTTACCACAACAATAGAAAAAACAAAAAAGAGGAAACTATGAACACACCAATTCAAGTTAACGAATTATTAGAGAAACCGATGGACCGTCGGGAGTTTCTTAAAAACGTTGGAATTGCAGGACTGTTTGTTATGGGCGGCGGAACGATTGTGCGATCGATAGTCGATTTTATGTATCAGCAGAAACAGCCTCGTCAGGTTGCTATTGCTAAAACTTCTGCGTATGGTGCAAGTCGTTATGGTGGCATGTAATTTGATAATACTTTGCAATTTTTACAGTAATTATATATTATAGAATAAAAGCTAAAGGTTAGTTTGCGTACAGGGAGGATAAGATGGCAAGGTTACCGCAGCCTGGTGGCGACGATGGAAATTGGGGCATAATATTAAATGAATATTTGCGACAAATTCACACAGAATCTGGAGATTTGAAGCCGTCCACTGTTGGAAAAGACGCTATTCAAAACGCAGCAATTACTGAAGACAAGTTGGCGTCACCGCTTGTTGCAAAAATTAATGCAATTCCTGCTGGAGGTGGTGGTGGCGGAACCGCGCAATGGACTCCTCAGATGCAGGCTCAAGCTCAGGGGTATTGGATAGAATACGGATCTACTCCCCCGACAGAAACGACTAAGTATGGTGTGCCGGTTATTTGGGCTCGAGATTCAGGCATGTCTCAGCCTATACCGGTTAGTGCCAGTCCACCGTCTTTTCCATAGCCGACAATACAGTTACTGTCCCTAGTATGGTCGGCCTCCGTTATAAAATGGGGCAAGATATTATAAGTGGCCGGGTTTCAGTGCCTGGCAGCGGTGAGCGCACGGTAACAATTACAGCTGAAGCGCTACCGGGATATTTATCAATTGGCGATGCAACCTGGACGAGAGTGTACGGTAAGCCAACAAATCTTCAGTTGCTTTCGGCTGATGATTTTCGTGGTACAGCTGGTGAGTCTTTAGTTCCGGCAAGTGCGCCTACTGTGCATCGTGTGCGTTACGGTCGTGAGTTTCCTATCGTTGGCGCTCGTCGAATACGTTGGTGTGCGCCAGAAGGCTATACAGCCGTTTCAGCTTTAGCGGGCAATAATGAGATTCACAGCAGTTCCAACTCTCATTTGCTTCAAATTATTGAGCCACTAACAGACGACGTTGAAATAGATATCGACGTTAAAGAGTGGCCAACTTCTCGTGGATCAGGATTTGCGTTGAATATGACGACTACCAGTAGTGGTGGCGGTGGTCCAGAAATCCAATTTTTTATAGATGGAACTCAAATACAGGTTCGTCCTATACCAGGCGGAATTTTTAGAAGAGATGCATCTGCTATTGGCGTTTGGAAGATTCGTCGTAAGGGTCGTATAATTAGCGTAACGTCACCTACAGGGACTTCTATGTCATATGATGGCACTCGCGATACGACTTCTTGGGGCAATAGGATCAAGCTTCTTATGTGGTCATCGCCTGGTGGTGTTCTACGCATAGGTGGCATTAAGGTGTTGGGGGTTATATAAGATGACAATGCGAGTTTGGCAGTCAACTCCTGGTCGCTGGTTAGCGACTGAACCATGCATATTCCGAAATGGCGAATGGGTAACCGTAGACGCTGATAAATTTCCTGGAGCTGTTTTAGAGTCAATGTATGCGCCAAATTATATAGGCAAAGGAACAATTTGGCAGCGAGACGTCAGTAATATGCCGTTAGCCCCTAATTCAGACGCGATGGCAAAATGGATGGATGACAATTCTCCAACTCCATGGGGTGCTGGTGCGTTTGGCGCAAAGACTGGTATAAATACTAGCGCGCAAGGTACTAGACCAATTGCAACTTATTTAGTTGATTCGTCTCATCCTCGTTGTGAATATCAATATATGGATAAATGTCGCGGTTACGGAATTACTGCAGATGAAATATCGCATTATTTATTAGGTAAAATTCCTTGGCCACATTTTGCAAAACCTGCTCAGAATGGTGACCTTGGTATGGCGATTTATGACATAGCTACAGGTATTATGCGCGAGTATTTTTTTGTGGAACCCGCAAAAGATGGTACACCAAAGCACTGGACTGCTGCTACCGGAGGATTTTCTCTGGCAAAACCCGGCTTAGTTGATTTGGCTAAGACGAATTATGCTACGCAATGCCAGGGTGGCGGTTCTGCTGTAGTTTGTATGCACAACTCGCTTGGTTTTATTGGCATATCGGAAATACGTCGGGGTTATATTGATCATGCCTTGGCATTTACTACGGCGAATTTTGCACGTGGATTAGAACCTTCGTGGCCAGCACAATTGTCGGACGGCAAGGCTCCGGAAGATCAAGCTCCTTTCTCTCCAAGACACGGACAATGGGCAAGATTATCTGCTGATGTTGATCCTGATTATGACCCTAATACATCTCAGCCGTACAATCCGATGACACGCCTATTAATTAAGGCAGCTAAGAAATATGGTCTTGTTGCTACAGACACAAACGCTTGGTGTCATGCATTTAATGCAGAATGTGGCTATCAAGAAAAGGCAGTTTTTGGTACTGATCCGTGGGAGACTGGCGAGCTGTTCTCGGTACTTGATCCAAAAGGAGAGTATGGCTCTAGAACATTTGATGTATCAGATTTTCCGTGGCGAAAAACCGAATGGGCGGAAGTTGATTGGGGAAGGCCTGAAATAGATTTTTGGACAAGGCCAGGAACTTATTGGCCGTATCGTCGTTCGGGCAATTAAATTGTATAAAACAGCTATTAGCACTCTTGACACGAGAGTGCTAATTATTTATACTGAGATAGTTGGCACTCACCACGAAAGAGTGCTAAAATGAATATAAGATATAGACCAGATGTGATCATAACAGAAAGGGGAATCATATGGGTAAAATTATTGGTATAGACCTCGGTACGACCAACAGCGCGTTTGCGTATATGTTAGCTGGAAAGCCAGAGGTAATTTCTAATGCCGAAGGTAATCGTACTACACCATCTGTAGTTGCGGTTAATAAAAAGGGCGAACGACTCGTCGGTCAAGTTGCTCAGCGTCAGCGTGTAACAAACCCAAAAAACACGATTTACGGCGTTAAGCGTTTGATTGGTCGTAAGTTTGATGATAAGGAAGTACAAAAAGACTTGGATATCATGCCGTACAAGATTGTTAAAAAAGGTACTGGCGTGGCAGTCGAAATGGGTGATAAGGAATATACACCAGAAGAAGTTTCAGCAATGATTCTTAGTAAAATCAAGGCTGACGCCGAGGCTTTCTTGGGTGAAAAAGTGACGGAAGCAGTGATTACGGTGCCAGCTTACTTTGACGATTCACAGCGCCAAGCAACTAAGGACGCTGGTAAAATTGCTGGATTGGAAGTTAAGCGTATTATCAACGAACCAACAGCTGCGGCTTTGGCGTACGGTCTGGAGAAGGGTAAGAACGACGAAACTATCGTAGTGTTCGACCTTGGTGGTGGTACGTTTGACGTGTCGGTGCTGGAACTAGGTGACGGTGTGTTTGAGGTTAAAGCAACCAATGGTGATACGCACCTTGGTGGTGAGGATTTCGACAACGCTATTGTTAACTACTTCTTGGACGACTTCAAATCAAAGGAAGGAATTGATCTTCGTAAAGATAATGCAGCAATGCAGCGCCTGAAGGATGAGGCTGAAAAGGCGAAGAAAGAATTGTCAACGGTTACGGAATATGAAGTCAACATTCCATTTATTACTGCCGATGCTGATGGTCCAAAACACTTTGAGATGAGCTTGAGTCGCGCTAAGTTGGAAGATTTGGTTAAGGATCTATTGGATCGCTTGGATGGTCCAGTAGAAAAGGCTTTGAAGGATGCTAAACTTTCTAAGTCCGACATTAACAATGTAGTTATGGTTGGTGGAATGACTCGTATGCCAGCTGTGGTTGAGCGCGTAAAGAATTTCTTTGGAAAAGATCCAATGCAAGGCGTGAACCCAGATGAGGTTGTGGCTGTTGGTGCTGCGATTCAAGGTGGCGTTTTGGCTGGTGACGTTAAGGATGTGTTGCTTCTGGATGTGACTCCGCTTTCTCTTGGAATTGAGACGATGGGCGGCGTGTCGACGAAGTTGATTGATCGAAACACTACAATTCCAACAAGCAAGAGTGAGGTTTTCTCGACAGCTGCAGATAATCAGCCTCAGGTGGAAATTCACGTTCTTCAAGGTGAGCGCGAGTTTGCTAATGACAATAAGAGTTTGGGTCGTTTTGTGCTTGACGGTATTGCGCCAGCACCACGCGGCGTGCCTCAAATTGAAGTGACCTTTAACATTGACGCCAACGGTATTCTTAACGTTACGGCCAAAGACAAGGGAACAGGCAAAGAGCAATCAATCACTATCCAAAACTCTGGCAATATGAGCAAGGAAGATATTGAGAAGGCGCAAAAAGAAGCCGAACTTCACGCGGACGAAGATAAGAAGAAGCGCGAAGCTGTCGATACGAAGAACCAGCTTGAAAACGCTATTTATCAGGCAAAGAAAATGCCGGACGAATTCAAAGATAAGATTTCTGACGATGATAAGCAAGCGATTGAAAAGGCCGTCGAAGAGGCTGAAAAGCACAAAGATTCTGAAGATAAGGATGAATTGGACGCTGCAATTAAAGCCTTGAACGACGCGATTATGCCAATCGGGGCTAAGATGTATCAACAATCAGCCGACGATAAAAAAGCTGACGAAGCTGGCGACAAAAAGTCTGATAAAGACGAGCCAGTCGAAGGTGAAATTGTCGACGAAAAATAAACCTAACGTATTTACGAAGAAGGCTGCTCTATAAAAAGAGTGGCCTTTTTTGGACTTAGCACTCTTGCACTGAGAGTGCTAAACGCATATAATATATAAGGTATGAGCAAGCGTGATTATTATGAAATATTGGGCGTTCCAAAGACCGCTTCTGAAGATGAGGTAAAAAAGGCTTTTCGTAAATTAGCAATTAAATATCATCCTGACAAACAGGGTGGCGACGAAGCTAAATTTAAGGAAATTAATGAGGCTTATGAAGTTCTGAAAGACAAACAGAAGCGACAGCGTTATGATCAATTTGGTCACGCTGGCGTTGGTGGCGCGTCTGGTGGCGGTTTTTCTGGTAATCCGTTTGAGGGGTTCGGTGGATTCGGCGGTCAAAACGTTCACTTTGATTTTGGTGACGGTGGACTAGGTGATATTTTTAGCCAATTCTTCGGTGGCGCAGCTGGCGGCTCTGGGAATGGTCGTTCGCGTGGGCGTGATGTTGAAACTAGTGTAACATTAAGTTTTGAGGACGCGGTATTTGGTGTAGAAAAGAAAATTAGTTTAATGCTGGATGTTGAATGTGAGCATTGCCATGGCGATGGCGCTGAGCCTGGATTTGGAATGAAGACGTGTCCAACTTGTAAGGGCGCGGGTCAGCAAACTCGAACGATGAATTCTCTGTTTGGGCAAATTCAGCAGGCGGTTGTTTGTGAAACTTGTCACGGTAAGGGAAAAGTTCCTGAAAAAGAATGTTCAGTTTGTCGAGGAAAAGGCACGACCCGACAGAATCAGGATATCACTATTAAAATTCCGGCAGGGATTGATGATGGCGCGACAATTCGTCTGCGCGATCGTGGCGAAGCAGTTGCTGGTGGCAGTAGAGGTGATTTGTATGTCCACATTCGCGTTAAGGCGCATAAAAAATTCACTCGTGAAGGCAATATTATTCTTAGCGAAGAGCATATTTCTATGGTTGATGCGGCGCTAGGAACGGAAATTGATGTGGAAACTGTGGACGGTGTGATAACGATGAAAATCCCGGCGGGCACTCAGAGCGGCACTGACTTTAAGTTGTCGGGTCATGGCGTGCCGCACTTACATAGTGAATCTCGTGGTCCGCATATTGTGGGTGTTATTGTTGATACGCCAACCAAATTAACCAAAAAACAGAAGGAGCTTTTGGAGCAATTTAAGGGCGCGAAAAAACGAGGACTGTTTTCTTAGTATATTTGTCGAGAAAAAATCCTGTGTTATACTGAAGCTGACATAAGAGGGATTGAAGGCATGGGATTAATTTTTCTGATAATAGTTATTATTGTAGTAATTAAGCTAATAAAATTATTACAGAGAGGTAATAGCCAGCCGTCTAATTATTCCGAAGATTATCGGCAGGGATATTGGGATGGCGTGCGTGATGCGCAAAATGGGTGCGCAAAAATTGAGGATGACAACGGTCAAGTGAGGCTTATTACAGAGAATCAAAACGCCGCTTCGCGGCTTGCAAATACGCCGTTAAATATCAGTAAAAATGAGAATCTCGATAATATAATTCCTACTAGTATTTCCACGTCTGAAGAGAGAGTAAATACGGTTGCTGTGCCTGTTGAGGATAATATTGAACGAGCATCACATATTGATGACAAGGAAAAGGAGAGGGGCCGTAAGACTACAATTAATATAGCGCTATATACGGCATCGCTACTTCTGACTGCGGGAATATTGCTTCTGGCTCAGACAATTAATCTATCTATCCAACTTAGGTTTGGGTTGGTGTGGCTGTTTATTTTTATTTATTATATTATTGGTCAGATATTGTATGCTCGCTTGCCAATATTGAAGTCTGCCTCGACGGCACTTATTGGTACGGCTTTGGCGGCTGTGCCAATTGGTGGCTGGACTATGAACTTGCTTTTAGGCATCGACCTCGCATGGTGCTGGCTTATTACCTCTGTAATTGGTGTTGTTTTGTGTGTTGATGCTACGGTGAGATTGAATAGTAGACCTCTTGCTTATGTATCGTTACTATCGATGTTTACGATGACGACTAGTTTGCCGGCTGTCGTGCATGCGCAGCTGGTCTGGTATTACGTTGTAATGCTGCTATTTGGATGTTTGATGACTGCGTCTGCGTATTTTTCTAGTCGCTTTCCTCGTCAGTTTGTCGAACCGTTAAATGTTGTAAATCCGTTTATCGTGCCGATGACGATGTTTATCGCGCTTAGCTCGTCGGCATATATGGGTACATTAGATATTAGCGTATTGTTATTTACTAGCGTTGCATATTACTTTACGGTTGCTCTTGTCGAGAAGTCTAAAAAGATGCGTACTTATGAATTGACAACAGCTCGCTTATTGTTAATGGTGATGGCTACTAGCTTCACAATATATTTATCTGACGATAATCAGTTGGTTGTAAGTGTGATTCTAGGGTTAGTGGCACTGGGAAATATAATCTGGTCCGCTACATCAATGTACATTCAGAAACAGTACGATAGACATCATGAAATAGTATTGTGGGCTAGTTTTGCTGTGTCATTAAGTACTCTGTTTGGTGTGATCGGCTCTGGAGATTCGCTACGAATGATGGTTGCTTCTATTTTAATCGGTGTTATTTCAGTAATTAGTCTTGCAATTCTTTTTTTGTTACGTCGTGTCCGCTTCGGTGTTATGGTTGTGATATCTGGGATTCTATTAGTGCCGATTGGTATAACACTATTCAATATCGATATAGCTATAGCACCACGCGTACAGTATCTAATTTTTCTATTCATGACGCTACTGCCAGTTATTTGCCGATTGCTAATTTTGAAGCGTCCAAATATTAGTAAAAGTCAAGCTGCTTTAGTATATGGCGCTGCGTCAACTTGGCTATTAATGGCGATGTTCACTTCAGCGATGATAGCCACTTATGCGACAGAGGAAGCCCTGATGTGCCTATCAGGCGCGATAGCTATCGGCGCTGGCATTATGAGTGTGGCTGTATGGCGCGAAAAAGTTTATGAGTTTGTAGTTGGAGTCCATACCTCTTTAATGTTGTCGGTATTTTTGCTAGCTTTAGGTTTTGCGGTGTCTGGTGAAAACGTCTCTATTTTAATGGCGTGGATAAATGTGTCGTCGCTATTAATAGTAGAATGGCTTTATCGTCGTCATGGCAACACAGCCATCAAAAGTCGTGAGCTGCTTCTATATTCTATTATTGGCGTAGCTATCGTTGTTGTGCTGTCGTCAATTCATCCGATAGTTTGGTTGCCGCTAGTGGCGTTACTATACTATGCATTTTACCGATGTCGTAGAGAGGTTTATTTGGGTGGGGCATATATTATGACAATCATCTTTGTTTTATTATCCCTGCATTGGTTGAATATACCGTTTAATGATAATCTTGCAATTGCTGCATGGGTGAGTCTAGTTGGTTTTGGGTCTTTGTACTGGCTGTTGCGAATGAATAGGCAATCGTCAATTATTAGCAATATGACGCTGTGTGCTGCTATAGTCCCAGCGATAGTGCTTCCAATAATTAACCTACTGGCAACATATGATTTGTCGTTCAAGGTATTGGGATGGCTAGCGGCTGTAGTAGCTCTTTATATGGCGGTACTTGCTAAACGAGATTGGCGAATAATGGCAATAGCTGCGCACCCGAGCCTAGTGTTGTTGCTCTACCTTATAGCGCAATGGTTTGCTATTCCACTTGAATCCATGTCAGTCGTTGCCCTGGTTGTTTTTGCGGTGTTTTACGGCTTGGCTATTGCTGCGCGAATCAGAAAGATGTCGAGTCGTTGGTATTACTCTTCGTTCTATAGTGCCATCGGCTGGTCGGTAGTCTTATTGTCTATTGCTACATCAGTTAGCGCTACTGTGGCGTCAGTGATTGTGGCGGCGCTGGTGTGGATAATTAATGGTATCGCCTTGATGTTTGAAGGTGTTCCTAAAAAGAATATTTTACATTTTGATTCAGGCGTGCTCCTGATTTTGTGCGGCGTTTTATTTACTATTAAAAACCTAGCCTTACCCGTTCACGCTATCACAATACCATATTTGTGGTCAGCGGCGATTATTTCGGGGGCGGTGATGTCGTGGCGTTGGTTGGGGTATATTCATAAGTCTACGATAATACATCTAGTACTGGCTCTCTCTGCGCTTAGTCTGCCGACTCTCATCCTGGCGTTCGCGGGAGACAGCGTTATGGAAATATTATTCCTAATAGAGCATTCATTGATGGTCGTTGTGGGTCTGGTACTTAACAAACGACTGATTACGACCTGGGGTGCCGTATGTGTGACATTAGCTTTGATATATCTATTGTCGGGATACACTTATGTACTAGCTATTTTGGCTGGTATATCTATCATTGTAGCGGTGATAATTGTGGTGGCGAGAGCCCAAAGAAGCAAAAGACAAGATATTGCAAAAAGATAGTTTTTATGCCATAATATTGACGTATGAAAGAAAAAGCCATTATTGGGTCGACTGAGCTTGTGGATTTTGGCAAGCGAGCGCAAAAAGTCCCAGCTAAAATTGATACGGGCGCCGATTCCAGTGCGGTTTGGGCGAGCAATATTCGCATTGATAAAGATGGAGTGTTGAAGTTTTCTTTGTTTGGTGAAGGTTCGCCGTATTATAACGGTAAAATATTTAAGAGAACTGATTATTCTGTAGCTAGCGTGCGCTCTGCAATGGGTCAAAATCAGATTCGTTATCGAACGCACTTTTGGGTGAAGCTTGGTGGGCGAAAAATTAAAATGCTGATGAATCTATCCGATCGGTCAAAGAATGAATTTCCGGTGTTAATTGGCAGACGGTCAATTTCTGGAAAATTCCTAGTGGATGTTTCAAGAAAAAATGTTCGCAGGAAAAAACCGTCCGTAACTGCTAGTCTTAATGAAGAAGTAAAATTGAATCCATACGAATTTTATAAAAAATATCATCAGAAAGGTGAAGAAAAGTAATGCGAATTGCAATCTTATCTAACGGCAACATTAATTATTCGACGCTTCGCCTGAAAGAAGAGGCTGAAAAGCGCGGTCATCAAGTTAAAGTTATTAAGTATAAAAACTGCTACGTTTCAATTGATGAAAAGCATCCGACGGTCATCTATAAAGGTAAGGAAATTGGTGATTTTGACGTGGTGATTCCGCGAATCGCGAGCCATATGACAAAGTATGGAACAGCGGTTTTGCGTCAATTGGAGATGATGCATCCGAAGGCGTTTTTTATGAATCGCTCGATTGCAATTACTAGGGCGCGGGACAAATTGCGCTCAACGCAGCTATTAGTAAAAGCGGGAGTGTCGATTCCGAAGACGGTCTTTTCTCGAAACGCGACAGATATTGATTCGCTCATTGAAGAGATTGGTGGTATGCCGGCGATTATTAAGTTGGCGCGTGGTACACACGGAAATGGCGTGGTTCTGGCGGAAACTAAAAAGGCTGCCAAGTCGGTTCTACAGGCATTTTATTTGACCAACTCGGACGGCACAAACGTGCTGCTTCAGGAGTTTATTAGAGAGTCGGCTGGTGTCGATATTCGTGCATTTGTGGTTGGCAGTCAAGTGGTGGCTAGTATGAAACGTCAGAGTTTGGACGATGATTTTCGTAGCAATTTACACAAGGGCGGCGAAGGAACCAGCATAAAATTGACAGATTCTGAACGTAAAATGTGTGTGAAAGCCGCTAAGGCAATGGGATTAACAGTTGCCGGAGTCGATTTCATGAGATCAAGCCGTGGAGCTTTGGTGCTGGAGGTTAATGCTAGCCCAGGGTTTGGAATTGAGAAAATTACTCGCCGAAATGTGGCTGGAAAGATAATTGAATACATCGATCGAAACGCCAAGCGTGGCAATAAAAAAGATAAAATCGGCGCTTAAGCATAAACTTGTTATAATAGGTTTATGGACGAGTCTCGTCACTCGACAGTAACTCAGACTGTCATCAAATGGATATTTATCTGCGGTATGCTGATGGTTATTGGTGGGGCAATTTTTTATGCTTTTCAAACGGTTTCGCCAAAAACGGAAATGATTTACCTTAATAAGACGATGCTTCGGGCGGAAATTGCTAATGACGAAGAATCGCAGCGGAAAGGTCTGTCCGGAAGGCTGGGAATTGATGAGAATTATGCCATGCTATTTGTCTTTGACCATAACGATCGTCATAAAATGTGGATGAAAGATATGAAGTTTTCAGTTGATATGATTTGGATCAATGATAAAAAGCGCGTTGTCTATGTAAAACATAACGTCAAGCCAGACGCTGAGCCGCATGAAAAATATGCGCCACCGGTTCCTGCAAAGTACGTGTTGGAGGTGAAGGCGGGAGTTGCTAAGCGGGCGAGCGTTACGGTTGGATCACAGGTAAAATTTGATTTGGAGGAGGATAAATGAGTGTGATAATTTTATTTGGAGCAATTTTAGTAACGGTTTTTGCGATTGCATTTGTTTCATCTCGAAGATTCGGTCCATTGGCGTTGTCGTTGGCGACGGGATTTTTACTATCAGAATGGTGGGGTGGCTGGCTGACAGGGGTGTTGGACGGCTTGAAATTGGAAACTGGTTTATTGCCAAATGGTGTAATTTCAGGATTAGTCTTAACGTTGGTTCCGTTAATTATGCTTCTTTTAAGTGGTCCGAGATACCAGAAAAAACATGAGAGAATTGTCTCGGCGGTGGGAATTGCGTTTTTGACAGCAGCGCTATTGGTGGTTCCTCTGGGGAAATATATATCACTAGACGGACAGGCGCTGGAGCTGTATAAGATTTTCGCGAATAATTGGCGATATGTGGCTACGTTTGGTCTGGTGTGCGGCCTAATTGACATTTTTTCACTACATACTGGCGGACATAAACTCGCTAAGCATTGACCTTTGTGTTGGTTTGTGCTAGGATGAAGAAAGCGGATATTCCGAATGGGTCCATAGCTCAGCTGGTTAGAGCACCTGCCTTTTAAGCAGGGTGTCCCGGGTTCAAGCCCCGGTGGACCCTCCAAATTTGAAATCGACTCCCTTGGCGGAGTCTTTTTTATGGCTTCGGATCCAGATATACTTTAAGTATGAATAGTTGGCTATTTGAGAAATTGCATATTTCTTGGTTGGTGGCGGCGTGGTGCCTCGGTCTGACAATTGGCGTAATTTCCATCCATTGCATACCGCGGTCGTTTGCGGCGAACTCATTATTTTTATTGGTCGGGCTGGCTATTTTTGTAATTGTGGCAATTTGGTGCTGGCGATTTTTCATGATTTTAGCAATTATTTCTGGAGTTTTGGTTGGTCTTTGGCGCGGTGAAATTGGCAGAAAAGGCGTGGAGGTTTATGATTCGTTAATCGGAAAAGTCGCAATTGTCCAAGGTCAAGTCTTGGAGGATCCTGATCTCGATAAAAATAGCCAAACAGTTCTTAGGTTGGGCAATTTGCGGATGAATAATGAAAAATTGCCGGGACAAATTTGGGTGACGACGCCAGATAAAAATTCAATTAAGCGTAGTGATATAGTGAGGGTTAAGGGTAAAATGACGGCGGGATTTGGGGCTTTTTCGGCAAGCATATATCGGGCGAAAATTATTAGCGCCGAAAGACCCGTTCCGGGTGATGTGGCGGTGGGAGTTCGCGATTGGTTTGCGGGACGGGTCCGTAAGCATGTTCCAGAGTCAGAGTCCGCGTTGGGATTGGGATTTTTATTGGGTTTAAGGCGTGCTATGCCGACTGAATTAAGTGACAATTTGAAAATTGCTGGACTAACGCATATCGTGGTGGCGAGCGGCTACAATTTAACAATTTTAGTCCGTTTAGCGCGACGATTATTCGCCAAGCGATCAAAATATTTAGCGATGCTCAGCGCTGCTGTTATGATAATTGGCTTTATGTCGGTGACTGGGCTGAGTCCTAGTATGTCGAGAGCTGGTTTGGTGGCGGGACTGAGTCTGGCGGCGTGGTATTATGGTCGGACAATTCACCCGCTGGTTCTGCTTCCTGTGTCGGCGGCAATTACGCTATTGATAAATCCGCAATTTGGTTGGGGCGATTTGGGCTGGCAATTAAGCTTTGCTTCGTTTGCGGGCGTGATTATGTTGGCGCCGCTTTTACATTCTTACTTTTTTGGTAATAAAGAACCAGGCGCGTTTCGACAAATTTTAATTGAAACTTTGTCGGCGCAAATTATGACATTGCCGCTGCTTATGATGAGTTTCGGTGTTATTAGTAATGTGGCGTTAATCGCGAATATGCTGATTCTGCCGTTTGTGCCGCTAGCGATGCTGCTGACGTTTATGTCGGGCGTGATGGTTTTTGTGCCGATGATTGGCGCGTTGATTGCAATTCCGACGACGTGGCTACTTGGCTATATGATTCGAGTCGCCAATTGGACGGCTGGATTTGAGTGGGCTCAAATGGAAGTTAGCATCAATTTGTGGCAGTGTGCGGTTTTATATGTGGCGCTAATTTTGGCAATGATTTGGATGAAAAAGCAAACTAAATTGGACCTCGCTAAGATAAATATTGTGGAGTAGTGTATAATAGTAACAGATTGAAATAGCAAATAACTTTAGGAGAAATTATGTCAGGACACAGTAAATGGGCTACAACTCACCGACAAAAAGCGATTGTTGACGCTAAGCGCGGCGCGATTTTTACGAAATTAGGTAATCAAATTGCTATTGCGGCACGTGGCGGTACAGACCCAGCGCTGAACTCAAGTTTGGCGATGGCAATTGAAAAAGCTAAGGCTGCGAATATGCCTAGCGCAAACATTCAGCGAGCAATTGACCGAGTTGCAGATAAGAGTGCGGCGGCTTTGGAGGAAATTGCTTACGAAGGTTATGGTCCTGGCGGCGTGGGCGTTATTATTGAAACGGCGACAGATAATCGCAATCGAACATTGCCAGAGGTAAAAACTGCGTTGGTTAAAAATGGCGGGCGAATTGCCGATGCTGGTAGTGTGATGTTCCAATTTACGCGCAAAGGCGTCATTACTATCGAAGGTAGCGGGGAAGATTTGTTGCTAGCGGTTTTGGACGCTGGCGCCGAAGATGCTGTCGAGGAAGATGGCGAAATTATCGTGTATACGGAGTTGAAAGATTTGGCGAGTGTGCGGAATAAATTGGTTGAACAGGGCTTGAAGGTTAAAGATGCGGAACTGCGATACATTGCCAACACGCCGATAGAAATTGCCGACATGGAAACTGCGCAGAAATTGATGAAAATGATTGATGCGTTGGATGACTTGGATGACGTTGTGAATGTTCATACAAATGCAGATATCACGGCGGAATAAAATTATTACTTTAAGAAATCGCTCCTTTTTTTGGGGCGATTTTTAATTTGACAAAAAGTACGCTAAACTAAAGATGATTAACCATAAGCAAGGAGCGAGCATGAAGTATTTGCGTAACACACTACTTATGATACTAGCCGCGGTACTAATAATGCCGTCGCCGTTGGTTTTTGCAGAAGGTGTTTCAGGTGCTACTCAAGAGTCGAAAGTTGATGAAGCTCAGACTGTTGATAATAGTCTAAAATCGGCTGAGGAGGCAAAAGATCCAGTTATCGATAAGGAACAGATCGATAGCAATTCATCTTCCCAATCAAGTGAAAAGCCCGAGACTCCAACGGAGAATTCGTCTACAAATAGTCCGATTGAGAATCCTGCCGCCAATGAGTCTTCAAAGTCTGAACCAAATCCCGAATCTGAGCCACCAAAAATAGATAATTCAGATGAAAGAACAGAAGAAAATGCGACGATATTAATTTCAAAGATTAGTCAGGATAAAAAATACGTTGAGATGTATAATCCGACGAATCAGAATGTTAATTTGGCTGGTTGGAAGATAGAGTATTACGCTGGATCTGGCGCTAAAACCGTTGGAAAAATTTTCAAGGATGAAGTAATCTTGGCGAACGGATTTTTGGTCTTGTCGAACGATAAGATGTCGGCAGATGTCATAAAGTTTGATAATAATTTAGGTTTGGCTCAGAATGACGGATCGGTCGTGTTGTCGCGCTCGGACGGGTCGGTCGCAGATACTGTTGGCTGGGGGAATAATTCAAAGTCTGCAGGTTTGCCAATTAAAGGCGGTGTGAAAATTGTTTGGCGCTGTTTTATTGATGGAAATATTATTGATTCGAAAAATAATTCCACTGATTTTTTATCGAGTAAAGGTTCTGATAATCAGGAAATTGTGCCGTATTCACGTCCGAATTGTAAGAGTCCAGAGCTCAAACCTGAATCTCCAAAGGAGTTGAATAAATGTGAAGGTCTGAAGCTAAGTGAAATCGCGTCGAACGTTGATGAAAAATTCATTGAGATTGTCAATTCTGGTGAAAAAACCGTCATTACGACAGGCTGTAAATTGGCAGTTGGCGATTCTGGCGTTCGTGAGAATATTGGTGACATCGAATTAAATCCTGGTGAATTTTTAACGATCAAAATAAAAAATACGAAGCTGAAATTGCCAAAAACAAAAGGAAAAGTTTATTTACTGGATGAGGCTGGCTCGAAAATTGACTCCGCTGAATATGAGAAGTTAGCGAAAAGCTCTTCGTGGAGTTTGATTGATGATGAGTGGATGCAAACGTTTATGATAACTGAAAATTCTGAGAATATCTTTAAGGAATATTTGGATTGTCAGAGTGGCTATGAGAGGAACGCGTTGGGTAAATGTGTGAAAATTGTCATCCCGCTCGTTGAAAGCTCTTGCCCTGTTGGTCAATATCGACATCCGGAAACTCGCCGTTGTCGAAAAATTGAAGCGACAAAAACTATTACGCCCTGTAAAGATGGCTATTATCGTAGTGAAGAAACTGGCAGATGCCGATCTATCGCATCGGCTGCGGCAAAAACTTTGAAGCCTTGCCCAGAAGGTCAATTCCGCAATTCGGCTACGGGTCGATGTAAGAAAATCGCCTCCACTGATGATATAGCAAAAGAATGCCCAGAAGGATTTGAGCGTAATCCGCAAACTAAGCGATGCCGAAAGATAAAATCTGCAAATATGCCAACTGTTGGTTCGGCAGCTGCTGAAGTTAAGCAGGTCGCTGGCGCTACTTGGGGTTGGTGGGTATTTGGTGGCGTGAGTTTACTGACTGTCGGTTATGGCGTATGGCAATGGCGATGGGAAATCTCACAATTTGTACGAAAAATCCACGAAAGCATTAAATCCGCAAGCGGTAAATAATTGCTATAATAAAGATATGAGAATTATCGGGATTGACCCGGGAACGGGGATTTTAGGGTTTGGCGTGATTGATTTTTCTCGTGGCAAGTTTAAAATGGTCACGGCGGGAGTTGTGACGACGCCGGCACATACGCCAATTGATGAAAGGCTTGAAGATATTTTTGATAGCCTGACAGAAATTATTGCCGAAACAAACCCTGATGTTATGTCGATTGAAAAGTTATTTTTTGCACGCAATGTTACGACGGCGATTTCTGTGGCGGAAGCGCGCGGTGTGGCTATGTTGACTGGGCGAAAAGCCGGAATGCCGATTGCTGAATATACGCCGTTGCAAATAAAGCAAACTTTGACCGGCTATGGCAAGGCTGACAAAAAGCAGGTTCAGGAAATGGTGCGTCTTAATTTAGGTTTGAAAGATGTTCCGAAGCCGGATGACTGCGCGGATGCTTTGGCTGCAGCAATTACACACGCAGCGATGAATCGGGTATAATTGAAATATGATTGCACATGTTTTTGGAAAAGTTGCTGAGAAATTTAACGGCTCGTTAGTCATTGATGTTCATGGTGTTGGATATGAAGTTAGCGTGGCGACTAATGATTTTGACGCGGTGATATTAGATCAAGAAGTAAAATTTTACACTTATCATCATGTGCGCGAACAGTCCGAGGAATTGTTCGGGTTTTCTAGCCTGGCGGCGAAAAAATTGTTTGAAATGCTAATCACGGTTCAGGGGGTTGGTCCAAAGGCGGCGCTGGCTATTTTAAGCTTGGGTGATGCCGAGCAGGTGCGTAACGCTATTGCTAATGCTGACAGCGGTTTTGTGCAAAAGGCTACTGGCGTTGGCAAAAAAACTGCCGAGCGAGTGGTGGTTGATCTAAGTGATAAAGTTGGTTTACCGACTCATTACGGCCGAACGGAAACTCCATTGCAGACTGAATTGAACACTTCCGATGAAGCTTTGGAGGCGTTGATGGCTTTGGGTTATACATTAGCGGATGCCACTAAGGCGCTCGAAAACGTTGATGTCAATTTACCAACTTCTCAGCGAGTAACCGAAGCTTTGAAGAGGTAGGGTTTTATTAAGATATTGATATCTATTGCGACTCGTTTTCTTCTTTAACTGTCTGCTTTACTTCTCTAATGAGATTTTCTATGTCGCCGGCTGTTAGTCTGTCGTAGTCATGAAAGCTCTGAACACTACGGCGCAATAGCTGACCTTGTATGTCAGTAATTCCATATAATCCAGGCAGATCATCAAATTGGTGATTGCACGACTCTTGGTCGAATATTTCGGCCTGCTCTTTGTCAGAAGCGCCTTCTTTCGATGCGATTCTATCGCACCATAAAAATGGATATCTTACTAGTAAGTCAATTACGTGTTTTGCAATTTCTGTTGATTTGGGGTCGTATTCTTCTGTTTGCTCTAAATTGCCATATCCCCGCTCAGTCAAGGTGTTGCTGATATTTTTTACATCAATTGCAACCCTGTGCGACTCAATTCCTTCAGATTCGTCGGAAGGCGCTAATCCTAGCTCGGCCAAAATATATGGCACTGCCTCTGACATTAACCTAATTCCTTCTGGGACTTGGTCATATACTTCTCTTATGTCTTTTTTTCGGTTTTTGGCATCAAATTCCGGCATTGTAAACTCCTAGTTTAATTGTAGATACTAATATTATACCATAAATGCTATAATTAGTGTATGGCAATTGAGAGAATAGGCGATTCATCACTGACCCCAGAACTGGATGAACCGAGCCAAGAAATATTTCAGGATTGGCCCATGTCTCACAGTGAGAAGCTGTTATCTCCTCGTTACATTGGTAAAACTGTTCTGATATAATTTATACCAGGAGGTATCATGAATACAGACGTGACAATGAAAGACTGTGAAATCTGTCCGCTGCTCGTTGGCCAAACAGCGTCTGACGACAATGTCATACTACAAACCGAACGTTGGGTGGCGGTGCTTGATAGAAATCAATGCTATTTAGGTAAGTCATTTATCACCCTGCGCCAGCACAAGGAGACGTTGTCGGAGTTGGACGAGGCAGATTGGATGGAGCTGCATCAGGTGATTTGTCAACTCGAGCAGGCAGTTAAAGGAGCGTTTGGTGCCGACGTGTGTAACTGGGAGTGCTTGATGAATAACGCAGTGAAAGCTGGTCAGTCGACACATGTGCACTGGCATTTACATCCGCGGTATCTCGCTGGCACCACCTTTGCCGGCGAGGAGTTTCCTGATCCAAAATGGTCGCGGCACTTAGGGGACGCGGTGCATATGGTGAGTGATGAGACCTTTCGCGAAATTATGCAGGTACTGCGTAGTCGGCTTACAAGAGCTTAGCTCGCTCCGGTTTGGATGATATAATGAATGTATGGCAATTGAGAGAATAGTTGATACGAGTTCGCATGATGATGATTCTGAAGAGCAGCGAATTGAGGTGAGTCTGCGTCCGCAAAGTTTTGCTGAGTATGTTGGTCAGGAAAGATTGAAGCGTAATTTGCGATTGGCAATTGATGCAGCTAAAAAGCGCGGCGAGCCGTTGGATCACGTATTATTATATGGTCCGCCGGGGCTTGGTAAAACAACTATGGCGACGGTGATTGCCAATGAAATGGGTACGAATCTGCGAATTACCAGCGGTCCGGCTATTGAAAAAGCGGGCGATTTGGCGTCGATTCTGACTAATTTGTCGGACGGCGATATTCTGTTTATCGATGAGATTCATCGGTTGGGGCGATCAGTGGAGGAAATCTTGTACTCCGCAATGGAAGATTTTAAGCTGGATATTGTGATTGGAAAAGGTCCGGCAGCGCGATCAATTCGATTGGATTTGCCGCGATTTACAGTGATTGGCGCGACGACGCGAACCGGAAGTTTGGCGGCACCTTTGCGCGATAGGTTTGGACATATTTACCGCTTGGAATTTTACACGCCAGAGGATATTGCGAAAATTGTGACGCGTAGTGCGAAGATTTTGGAGTCGTCAATTCGAAGTGAGGCGGCGGATCTATTGTCGACGCGAGCGCGCTTGACGCCACGTATTGCCAATAGACTCCTTAAGCGCGTCCGTGACTACGCCGACGTTAATGGCGACGGAATAATTGATGTAAAAACTACAACCAACGCTTTGGAAATGCTGGAAGTGGATGAGTTGGGCTTGGATCCGGCTGATCGTAATTTATTACAATCGATTCTTGAAAATTATGGCGATAATCCTGTTGGATTAACAACAATTGCGGCGTTAACTGGCGACGAAGCGACGACAATTGAGGATTTTTATGAACCATATTTGCTACAAATTGGTTTTATTGAGCGCACACCGCGTGGTCGTCGAGTGACGATTAAGGCAAAGCGACATTTGGGAAAATAATTGTCGTATTTTTCGACTTTTTGTGTTTTAATAAAACTAAGCAAACTTAACTAGGAGCCGCCATGGGCAAAAAACAAGACTATCTTAAGTTCTATCGTGTTATAATATAGGCATGAATCCACAAACATCCTCGTCAGAAGATTTAACGCAGCCTGTTGCGTACGATGCTGATGGTCGACCGCTATATCATCATCCACCACAGACTGGTCGTCCAGCTCCGGTTGTGGCGCAGACGAATTCTTATGTGACGGCAAGACCAGAAATTATTGATGGGGAGAATTTTGATCCGCGATTACGTAGTCAATATGCTAATGAACCGCAAGTCGTACATGTTGCGCGAGATATTGATCCGAAGCCGTTTACTATTAGCGATGACCTGAAGCAAAAGCATGAAAAATCAGTTCAGCAATACCCGAATCTCAATTTGAGCGAAGGCGAATATATTATTTTAGATATTAAGCGTCATCCGATTGGTATGCTAATCCCGACGGGAATCTCGGTTTTCTTGGTGGTGATGATCATGGTGTTCGTGATGTTTTATCCGTCAATTGCTCGTGACGCAATTATCTCGCCGATGCCGTCACTGACCGATGTGTTTGGCGTGGCAATGTTGCTTATTGGGATAGTGGCGCTTGGTGGTGCGGTGTCTTTGTGGATATATTTGCAAAATCATTTTTACATGACCAACGAAAGTGTAATTCAGGAAATCCAGGGTAGCTTATTTTATAGGCACGAGCAAACGGTGAGCTTAGGTAGTATTGAAGATGCAAGCTTCCTCCAATCAGGCATTATTCAGACTCTTTTCAATTATGGCACGATTCGTCTCAGCACCGAGGGTGAAGAAACGACATATATATTCCATTTTGTGGCAAATCCACGCAAGCAAATTGCGATAATCAATAATGCCATTGAAGACTTCAAGAATGGTCGCCCTGTTTGTGATGATTAGCTAATTATTTATGGCGACTTTCTTTTACGTAGTCGTCTTCGTCAACAAGCGTCGCAACGAGTTTGTATGACTTACATTTTCCGTCGTTACAATTTGAAGATTCATAACGATAACTACTGTCTTTTTCGCCAATTTTCTTACCCTGCGAGTCTTTCAACAACGCGGGATCCATAGTCGGAAGCGTGCCTTCTTCTAACTTCTCTGGGTAATAGCCATTTTTAACGTAAAAACCTTCTTCCAGACTATAATGCATGGCGTTAATCGCGGTGCGTTTTTTGACGTTGTTTGATTCGTTGGCCAATTTTGTATATTGTGAGAAACCTAAGATTGCGATGATGATCAAGAAAGTTGCTACAACCAAAAGTTCAATAATAGTGAAACCGTTTCGCTTATTCATGAATGTAATTATAGCAAATCTTGCGACAAATCGGTATAATAAAGGAAGTAACTAAGGAGGGAATGCTATGGCAAAATCAGACAGTAAAACAGTAAATCCAGAAAAGTCAAGTCAGGCATCGGATAAAAAAGTTGATGAAGGTAAGCTTAAGGCGCTTGGTCTAGCAATGGATCAAATCACTAAGCAGTTTGGTGACGGATCAATTATGAAATTGGGCGAGGCTCACAAAGTTGATGTTGAGGTAATTCCTTCTGGCGCTTTGAGTTTGGATTTGGCGCTCGGTGGCGGATATCCAAAAGGTCGTATCATAGAAATCTATGGTCCAGAAAGCTCAGGTAAGACGACATTGACGCTTCACGCTATTGCAGAAATTCAGAAGCAGGGTGGAACGGCGGCGTTTATTGATGCTGAGCACGCTCTTGACCCAGCATATGCTAAGCGTCTGGGTGTGGACACGGAAAATTTGTTGGTTTCTCAGCCAGATAATGGCGAGCAAGCATTGGAAATTACGGAGACGTTGGTTCGTTCGAACGCGGTGGATTTGGTGATAGTCGACTCGGTGGCCGCTTTGACGCCACAGGCTGAAATTGATGGCGATATGGGTGATTCTCACATGGGTCTTCAGGCTCGATTGATGAGTCAGGCTCTACGTAAATTGACGGGAATTATCAATAAATCAAAAGCCACGGTGATCTTTATCAATCAGATTCGTATGAAAATTGGCGTGATGTTTGGCAATCCTGAAACGACAACTGGCGGTAATGCGTTGAAATTTTATGCGTCGCAGCGAATTGATATTCGTCGAATTGGTCAAATCAAAGTTGGCGATGATATTATTGGTAACCGTACGAAAATTAAGGTTGTGAAAAATAAGATTGCACCGCCGTTCCGCGTAGCTGAATTTGACATTATGTACAACGAGGGAATTAGTAAAACTGGCGACATTCTGGACTTGGCGGCAACGCACGGTATAGTTGAAAAGTCGGGTGCGTTTTATAAATATAACGGCGAAACGATTGGTCAGGGGCGCGATAAAACGAAGACTTATTTGAAGGAAAATCCTGAGGTTCTGGCGGAAATTGATCAGAAAGTGCGTGATAAAGTGAAGGAGGAGGAAAAGTAATGCGAGCAGTAGAGTCCAGATATTCAGCCGAACACCACATGGCGTCAGTTAATCTTATTTTTGATAACGAGCAGACTGCTTACATTCGAGAGCTGTCAGAAAAAATGAATCTTGATTTCGGTGAGTTTATTCCACACGCAACGCTGATTAATGTAACTGAGCAGGATATACCGCGTCTCAAGTTAGCTGCTGCCGCGCTGCCGTCCCTAGATAAACTAGTAATTGACGGTGTCAACTTCTTACCAGATGAAGCTGGTAACTGTGTTTGGGTTGAATTGCGTGTACAGAAAACCTTCTGGATGGTTGAAGTGCGTCGGAAGTTGCTTGAAATGCTGGATGATATTCATCCGGGGCTGGATATCGATGGATTTCGTCCACATATTACGATTGGGTGTGTCGAGGCTGGTACGCTTGGCGATGTCGATATGAGCGCCATTCCGCGCCAACTGCCGGTTATTACTAAGCCGCGTGCTGCTGCTTGTTACAACGGCATGCATGGCAAAGTGGTTGAGGTGGTCGAATAGTCCACCAGTAGCTAGCGTATAATTTTAGCGCTATAATAGTTTCATGAAAATCACCGATATTTCTCTTCAGACTCGTGATAAAAATCGTGTCAATGTAAGCGTTGACGGGAAATATCGTTTTAGCTTGGACGTATTTCAGGTCGGCGAGCTAGGCATTAAGATCGGTCGCGAATATACGGAAGAGGAAATTTCGAAACTAGAAGACGATAGCCAGTTTGGTAAGTTGTATGCCAGGTCTATAGAATATTGCTTAATGCGTCCGCGGGCCATCAAAGAAGTGCGCGATTATCTACGTCGGAAAACGTTAGCGACTCGTCGACGTTCGGCGAAAACTGGAAAAATTATTGAGCGTCCTGGAATAAAGCTGGAGATTACCGAACGCGTCTTGGACCGTCTTATTGAGAAAAAATATTTGGACGATGAAAAATTTGCTCGATTTTGGTTTGAGCAGCGGTTCATGAAAAAAGGCGCCAGTATTCGTCGCTTGAAGCTGGAGTTGGCACAAAAGGGAATTGATAATACAACGATTGAGTCGTTAGTTAAAGAGAATATTCGCTCTGATGACGAGGAATTGCGGAAGGTTATTGCTAAAAAACGTTATCGATATAGTGACCAGCAGAAGTTAATGCAATATTTGGCTAGGCAGGGTTTTTCTTACGACGACATTAAGAAGGCTCTTGAAAACCCAAATGATTAATCGACTTTTGTAGATTCTGGTTGCGGACGAGGCTGCTTGCGAAATGGATTTTCGTATGAATTTATCTGCGGAATAGGTGTTTTTTCGGCTATGTGCGAGATGGTTGCTGATTTTACAACAATTTTATCGTCGGTTACTTTTACAATCTGAGAACGATGAATAAGTAGTTCTGTGTCGCCAAAACTTTTCAAGAACGGTCGCCGAATTCGGAGTTGTTGTATAATAAAATTCCCAGCCGCCAACGTATATCCGATAACTTTTCCGATTTTCTTATTTTTTTCATCAATAACCAACTTGTCTTTTAATGTAAAATTGATGTCATAAATTTCTTTTATAGCAATCACATCATCAATTCCGATGATCTCATCGGTTGAATCGATAATCATACCGAGCGGTCCAATCTCTCTGACGTCGTCAATGCGAAGCAGGCTAGGGTGTTGGTCTAGAAGTCGCCCCTCGAGCTCATACGCAATTATAGACAAATTCCTCGGATTGATAATTTCCCGCGATGTTCGCGCCAGTTCGGAGCCCGTCTGAAGACTCATGACGGGAATATCAAGGAAGCGATCTGCGGATATAAGCATAACTATATTATAAACGGTTACATTCTATTCGGCAAATGGATTGGAGCGACCAGCCGGCAGACTAAATGAGTCGTTTGCTGAAGTTGACGGTCGGAAGTCTTTAATAATTTGCATAGTTTTTTTATCAAAACTTATTGATGCAGTTTGTGGTTCTTCGGTAGGAACTGCTAAAAGTCCGCTCAAAAGAAATATCGCGATTGCTACGCCTCCGATTACGACAACGCTATATATTATCACATGAAATCGCCATAGGAATTTGGACAGTGATTTTACGATTGGTTCGAGCTGTTCTGATATTGATGGACTCATCGTGTATAAACCTTTACTTCAAGTGATTGGATTGATATTTCATGATTATTTGCGCCTCTGGAAATTGACACACCTGAAAGCTGCATTCGAGTGACATTTTTTTCAATAAGACTAAGGAAATGCAGGAATTTCGTGTAATCTATATGGTCTCCCAACTGAATTGATACGAAAGTGCTTTTCACTCCAGCGGGGCTGACGGATGTTTGTTTACTGGATGCCGCTGTCTTGGCAGACGTTGTTGGTTCGTTTTGGAAGGTGAAAGATTTAATCGGAATGCCAGCGCGGTCAGCGTAGGTATTTAGATCCTGAATAATCTGATTTTGATATTGATAAAGTTTCGATTCTGAGACGATATTCTTTGCTTTTTTAACTGTATCGGAATTGCGGTCGAGCTGAGATTTTGACGCTAGCAAACTTTGTATTTTTGCATCAACTGCAGTCGCTTCGGTTTGCATTTTTCCGACTTCTTCTGATGTTTTACTTAAGAATGAATAGGCGAAAATAACTAGCCCTACCATTGCTGATAATATTATGAGCAATAATAACGACAAGATGATTCGCGCGATACTGGCATTTAGAACTTTTTTCATTGTTTTAAGACCTCTGGCTTTGGTGTAACGCTAATTGTTATAGTGATTGGATAATCCGCAGGCTTGTCTGATGATTGGTTGCCGCCGCTATAAACAACAGTCTCCAGGTGAACGTCGCTAAATATCTCTGATTTTTCTAAACTAGTTTTTATTCGAATAGCGTCATCCTTATTCTTTCCGAGAGCTGTTAATGACAATGGTTTGTCTAACGCTGAAGTGTCTAGTGTTAGAGAATCCAAAACCATACCTGATGGGATGTACTGTGCAATTTTTGGAATAATTGTAGAGTAATGAGCTTCGCTGTTGATGATTACCTTAGCTGAGTCGAGGTCTTTCTTAAACTCGCTAACTTCTTTTTGCGTCGATTGGTATTGGGCAAGCTTAGCATTTCCTTCGTCGATGTTAGCTTGAGCTGAGGTGCGGCTATTTTCTAAGAATAGATAAAATCCGCCAATAGTTAAGAATAGCAAACCTGCAAATATCAATGATATGATGCAGTATCGTCTTAAGATGACATTTACTCGTCCAGCGCTGATTTGCTTTTTTTCTTGAGGAGGGAGAAGGTTAATCATAAATATCCTCCTGCTTGATTAAGGCTAGCCCCGCGACTGGTGATAGCTGAGAGCGAAGCTGTTTTGCTGGCTGCTCTAGTCCATCAAAATTGAGCATTTGCCACGGACTTGCCACGCGCGCTGGCATTAATAGCTCGTTTGTGAAAAAATCACCAATTCCTGGAAGATTACCGCCGCCGCCAACTATGAGAATTTGCTCGATTTTTTTCTCATCAGGGAAGCGGTCTGTGTAATATCGCATAACGCGCTTAACTTCGTTGGTCATTTTTTCCAAACTTGGGCGCAAGGCTCCTGCGATTCTGGCTTGCCTTGGACCGGGGTTTAATCCGTTTAATACCTTAAATTGATGAGCTGTCTCAATTGGTACATTCATTTTTTTAGCTAAATTTAAGGTGAGTGAATAGCCGCCAACGTTTAAGCCACCAGTCACACGTATATCAGAATCTAGAATCGCGATATCTGTAGTTGATGTGCCTATGTCGACAATAACAGTAGGGAGCATTCCTTCTTCCGTGCGCTTCAGAAGCCTAGCGATCGCACTGATGTTCGGCTCTATTATTGCAACTTCCAGGCCGCATTGTTTTGTGGCGTCTAACATACTGTCGATCATTTTCTTTGGTGCAGCACACATTAGTACGCTAAGTTCATCTTTCGTGCGATTGATGATTCGATAGTCCAAATAAAGAGAATCTAATGGAGCTGGAATGTATTGTTCGGCTTCCAAATTTACCGCACTGCGAATATTACTTTCTTCTTTCACAGGCAGGCTAAATGTCCGCGAAAATGTTCGGTTAGTTGGTATACCCAGCGCTACGCGATTGCTATTGATCTGTCCTACGACATTTTTCTTCAATAATGTTTTGATATTCTGCGCCAAATATTCAGTGTTGTCTGTAGAATTTCCGTCGCTTTTTTGAGAATCGAGGTTAATCGATCCATATCCATGAACTAGCATTCGATTTCTATCAATCGACATTACTTTTATGCTTGTTCGGCTGATATCTAGGCCGATGATTGGTTTTTTTCTATAAAATATGCTCGACACGTTGTTATTTTCCCACCTATATATCGGTATTATAGCATAAGCTTTTTTGAAAAACTATTATTCCTTAACTTGACCCGCCATACTTGTAATTGGACCCATAACACTAACCGCCACCAGGGCAATAACAATACCCATAGCAACGATCATCACTGGCTCGATAATAGAACTAACGCCATCAATCGCGGTATCGACCTCTTCCTCATAAAAGTCGGCAACTTTAACCAGAACTTTGTCTGTTTGTCCAGTTTCTTCACCGACAGACAACATCTGTGCTACGATTGGCGGATATAAATCGTCCTGCTCTGCGATAATTTTTGATAAAACTTCACCGTTTTGGACTCGCCTGGTGGCTTCTTTTAGGGATTTTTCGTAAGCGACATTTCCGACGGCGCGCGAAGTTACATCTAGCGCTTCAAGCACAGCCACGCCCGCACCGATAAGAGCAGAGAAGGTTCGAGTAAAGCGGGCGATTGCCACTTTTTTAACAATTGGACCGACAGCTGGAACTTTGATGATGATATTGTGAAATTTTACGCGACCTTTTGGAGTTTTAATGTAGCGAATTAATAGCCAAATACTTCCGGCAAATATTGGAATGATTATATACCAAAACGACACTACAAAATCGCTAATTCCGAGCATAATCTCAGTAAGCATTGGTAGTTTAGCGTCGGGTCCGCCCATGTCTTTAATGGTTTTTCCGATGACCGGAATAATGAAGATCATCAGGATAAAGAAGGCAATAATCGTAATAATTAAAAGTACGATCGGATATGTCATTGCGCCTTTAATTTTTTTCTTCATAGATGAGTTTTTCTCTTGTTGCAGGGCTAGACGCTTTAAGATGTCGTCCAAAATACCTCCAGTTTCACCCGCAGCAACCATGTTCACGTAAATATCATTGAAGGTTTCTGGATGTTTACTCAGAGCATCCGCAAAAGACATACCGCCCTCAATATCTTTAATCACAGCGTTGATCGTGTCTCGAAAGTTGGCGCTTTCGGCGTGTTTTGCCATAGAGTTAAGGGAACGAAGAATAGGAACGCCAGCTGAAACCATGGCGCTTAATTGACGAGTAAACATAACCAATTCTTCAGTCTTGGCACCTTTCTTTTTCTTGCCGAAAGAAAAACTAAGCTCTTTTTTTGCGCCTTTTTCTTCAATTTTTATCAATTGTCCGCGTGACCTCAAATTGTTAATGGCAGATAGTTTGTCGGCCGCTTCAATCGTTGAAGAGACGGTCTCTTTCTTTTTATTGACAAGCAAATATTCAAAAATTGGCATAATGTTACTCCCTTGTTGCCCTCAAAACTTCGTCCACGGTGGTGATCCCGCGCAGTGATTTAATAAGTCCGTCCATCTGCATTGTTACCATGCCTTCGGAAATCGCTTGATCTTGAATATCATTGCTGGTGGCGTTGGCGGTAATCATTTTTTGAATAGGGATGGAAATGCCAAGAACCTCGTAAATGCCAACGCGCCCCTTGAATCCGTTATGTCCGCACTCGTCGCAACCTTCTGGGTCTGGCTTCCATAAGCGTCCGATTGTTGAATCTGTTGATCCCATGGGCGTGTCGCCGCCAATTTTATCCTCAAAAGCCTGCTCTTCGAGATTATGAATTTTTTTAATCGACTCTGTATTTATCTTAAACATTTCGGCAATATATTTTATTTCTTCTTCGTTTGGAGTGTATTCTTGGCGGCAATTCATGCACAGGCGCCTAACTAGTCGCTGTCCGATCACCGCCTTCACGGTTGAAGCGATCAAGAATGGCTCAATCCCCATATCCAGCAGACGCGGCAAACATGTTGCAGCGTTATTTGTGTGCAGAGTAGAGAATACCAAGTGTCCGGTCAGTGCCGCTTGAACACCAAGATTTGCGGTTTCGCCGTCGCGAATTTCTCCAACCATGATGATATTTGGGTCTTGGCGAAGTAGTGCCCTTAATCCTGAAGCGAAAGTCATTCCAGCTTTGGCGTTAGTCTGGGTTTGATTAACTCCTGGGATTTTATATTCTACTGGGTCTTCAATTGTGGAAATATTGACATCTGGAGTATTGAGCTCTGACAGAATACTGAACAAGCTGGTCGATTTTCCCGATCCGGTTGGTCCAGTCACCAGGATCATTCCGTTCGGCTGGGCCATTGCATCCTTTACCGTTGCGAGCGACAGACCCCAATAGCCAAGCTGATCCAGTTTAACAGCCTGGTTCGATTCGTCCAAGATACGCATGACCACTTTTTCGCCGTCAGCGATTGGCAATGTCGAAACGCGAAGCGCGTATTGTTTTCCTGAAACTTTTATCTTAAATCGACCGTCCTGCGGCACGCGGCGTTCGTCAATTTTCAGATTGGAGAGGATTTTAATGCGGCTCACCAAAGCGCCGTGAACGTTTCGTGGCAATTTGTTAACTTCCTTCAAAACACCGTCAATTCGGTAACGAACCTGAACGTAATCTTCGCGCGGCTCAATGTGAATATCAGAAGCGTTGGATTTTATGGCGTATTCCAGCAACAAATTAACAGTTTGGGCAATTGGTGAATTTTCCGCAAAATCGTCTTGACTAACATTTTGGTCCTCGGCAGAAGCGTCTTTTTGGACTGCGATAACCTCATCAAGCTCGGCGTTAATATTACCGCGATAATTTTCCAAACAGTCCAAAATGTTGCTTTTTGTCGCTAGGAAAACCTTAGTGTTGTAGCCAATTTCTTTCTGAATAAAGTTCAACGCCTGCACGTCGTCTGGGTCTTCCATCGCAAGCGACAAGCTGTCGTCCTCATTTTTCTCAAAAAGCACAACATTATACTGGCGCGCGATATGTTCAGGAATTCGTTTCAACACATCTTCGGGAATATCCTTTGGCTCAATTCGCATGAAAGGCACGCCGATATAATCGCCGATCAACTTTGTTAAATCTTCTTCAGAAATGACTTTTTGCTCAATAACGGTTTCTTGTAATGTTTGCTTCGACCGTTCAGCGATCAATTTCAAATCAGCAAGCTGCGGCTCATCAACAACCCCACCTTGTTTCAGAATGCTCTCAATTGTCTGGTCTGAAACACGCATAACTCTTATGGTTATTGTACTATCATCGCCAAAAAAAAGCTAGCATAGTATAATATAAGAGTGAATATTTCTAGTGAAGAGAAAATGCGAGAATTGGGCGCGGCAATTGGTCGGGCTGTTTCTGGCGGGGAAGTGCTGGAATTGGTCGGTGATATTGGCGCGGGAAAAACCACATTGACGAAGGGAATTGCGCAGGCTTTAGAGATTGACGAGCCAGTTCAGAGTCCAACTTTCACGATTTCACGCGTGTACGATTCACCTCGCGGTCTGAGTTTGGCACATTACGATTTTTATAGATTGGGAAATGCTGGAATTATGAGCGAGGAGATTCGCGAAGTGGTGGATTCTAATTCGGTGGTTGTAGTTGAATGGGCTGGCGCTGTTGACGATGCATTACCGAGTGATCGGTTGGTGATAAAAATTACTGCGACTAGCGAAGAAGGACGGCTTGTAGAATTTTATCCTAGCGGCAAAAAATCTGATAAACTTTTGGGAAAAATAAAGGAGAATATGGTGTGATAATCTTATTGGACACTTCAACATCAACATGTTTTTTGACAATAGTCAGCGGAGAAAATTATCAGGATTTTGAATGGGAAGCTGGGCGAACGTTGGCGCGGAATTTGTTGAAATTTTTGGAAGAAAAGACTGGCGATTTGCATCTGATAAGCGGCATTGGTGTGATGAAAGGACCAGGAAGTTTTACGGGGCTGAGAATTGGTTTGACGATTGTGAATACCTTGGCGGACAGTTTGAATGTTCCTATTGTTGGCGCGATGGGTGACAATTGGCGTGATTTGGCTTTGGGCAAATTGCGTTCTGGCGAGAATGAAAAAATTGTTATGCCAGAGTACGGTGCTGCTGCGAATATCACTGCGCCGCGAAAATAATTTTTATCGCCCAAACCATCAAAACCGTGTATAATTAAATTACGGCGGTTTGCGATTTTTGATTCGCCGAATTAGATAGTTTGAAGTTGATTGGCTGTTGATATTTTTCCTTGAGACGAACACTCAGGGGCGGCCGATCGGAAAGGAATGATAATGATAGAAGTAATTATTGCCGCGGCTATTGGAGCTGGCGCGGGTGCTGCTGGTCTTGTTGGATATCAGCGAACTCGTCAAATTAACGGTAAAAATCAGATTGAGCGAGATCTGGCGGATGCAAAAACTAAGGCGAGCGATATTGTCCTAAAGGCTAAGGACGAGGCGCTTAAGATTGAAAATGAACGTCGCAAGGAGTGGCAAAAGACCGAAAATCGTTTGGCGGATCGCGAGAAGACTCTGGATAATAAATTGGAGGAGCTTGATCGACGAGCAGAAAAATTGCGCGCACATGAGGATGAAGTTGATACTCTTAAAAATGAAATTCGCGACATCCGCTCCAGACAGCAGGAGAAATTGGAAAAAATCGCTGGATTGAAGAAAAAAGATGCTGCCGACAAGTTGATGCAGATGACTGAGCGCGATATTAAGCAAGACTTGGTCGGTTTGGTGTCAAAATTACAACATGACGCAATGGATGACGCCGAAGAGCGGGCACAAATGATTTTGGTGACTGCAATGGAACGAATGAGTAGTGAAGTTACCGCTGAGCGCACCGTGACTGCCGTTAAGTTGACGGATGATGAGATGAAGGGTCGAATTATTGGTAAGGAAGGACGTAATATTCAGGCGCTGCAGCGCGAAACTGGTGTCGATATTTTAGTTGACGACACACCCGGCATGATTATTTTGTCGAGTTTTGACCCCGTTCGCCGACAAGTGGCTCGCTTGAGTCTTGAGATGCTGATGAAGGACGGTCGTATCCATCCTGCACGTATTGAAGAGGTGGTTGCTAAAGCTAAAAAACAGATTGAAAAAGAGGTTCGACAAGCTGGTGAAGATGCTATGCGTGAAACTGGCGTGGTTGGTATTCCGAAGGAAATGCTATTGCTACTTGGTGAGTTGAAGTTTCGTACCAGCTTCGGTCAGAATGTCCTGAAACATTCGACTGAGATGGCGCAAATTGCGGGAATGATTGCTGAGGAAATTGGCGCGGATGTGCGCATTACGAAGATTGCTACACTTCTTCATGACGTTGGTAAGGCTGTGTCGCATAAAATTGAGGGCAAACATCATCACATTGGGGCGGAATTGGCTCGTAAATATGGCATGGATGAGAGAATTGTTCACGCAATCGAAGCGCACCACGATGATATCGAAGCGACAACTCCAGAGGCAATTATTGTTCGAGTTTGTGACGCGGCTTCGGCTGCGCGTCCAGGTGCGCGTAACGTTTCTGCTGAGAATTTTGCAGAGCGAATGCGCGATTTGGAAAATGTCGCTACGAGCTTTGAAGGAATTGATAAGGCTTACGCGATTTCTGCCGGCCGTGAGGTTCGTGTGATCGTGAGACCTCAGACGATTGATGATTTGTCGGCGATTAAATTGGCACGAGATATTGCGACGAAAATTGAGTCGACAATGCAATATCCTGGCACGATTAAGGTTAACGTGATTCGCGAAACGCGAGCGATTGAGTTTGCTAAATAATGAAATTTACAGATGAAGAGCGACGGGCTTGGCTGGCAAGTTTAGACAGGCGTTTTTCCAGCGCGGCGGTACTGATTGAAAATGAGCAAGGCGAACTATTGATCGTCAAGGCTGGCTATAAAGACCATTGGTCGCTGCCCGGCGGCATTGTTGACGCTGGAGAATCTCCGTTGGAAGCGGCGGTGCGCGAGGTAAAAGAAGAAGTTGATATTCAAGTTGATCCTAAGTATCTAAGTCTTGCGATGGTCGCTTCGCGTCATTCTGATGAGTTTTTGACACATCAATTTGTGTTTTTTACGAAGCTAGAAAACGATGCTTTTTCTGAGATAAAATTGCAGGAATCGGAAATTGTGGCTAGTAAATTTATTGCCAAAAATGAGGTTGATTTTGAAGATATGTCGCTGCTCTGGGCAATTAGATTTTGGGCAATTGATAAATTCGGTTACGTAAATACGAAAATTATTGATAATGACGGTGTGAAAAAAGAAGTTGTAGATTTTTTTGCGCCGATGATTGGAGGGAAATAATGGGAATATTAGTTATTAGTCGGCACGGTGAGAGCGAGTGGAATCTGCTCGGTAAGTGGACTGGTTGGACGGATGTTAATTTGACGGAAAAGGGCCATAATGACACAGTGCGATTGGGTGCTTTATTGAAAGGCTTGTCATTTAATGAAGCCTACACTTCATCATTAAAACGCACACAACAAACTTTGGCGGCGCTACTCGAAGGGTGCGGTGTCGAAAATCTACCAACAACGCATGCAACTGAGTTAAATGAGCGTGATTACGGTGATTTGACTGGAAAAAATAAATGGGAAGTTAAAGCGGAAATTGGTGAAGAGGCTTTTAATGGTATTCGACGCGGCTGGGATTATCCAGTGCCGGGCGGCGAAACTTTGAAAGATGTTTATGCGCGAGTTGTTCCATATTTTGAGCAAGAGATTTTGCCGAAATTGCAGAATGGTGAGAATATTCTATTGGTGGCTCACGGCAATTCTATTCGAGCTTTAATTAAACATCTTGACCAAGTTCCAGAGGCTGAGATGGCGAACGTAGAAATGCCATTTGGTCAATTGCTGGTTTATACGTTCGAGCCCGGTCAATCTTTGCCAATCAAAAAAGAAGTACTGTCGGTTGAGATTGAAGCCGTGAATGCTTAAATAGTTGTATATATTTCGTATGCACTTAATGCCGATAAAAATTGTTGAAACCTAAGAGTGTCGTCGCCGCGATATGGCCACGTTGCATGGTTTAGCCAGAAACCCATTAAGGTTAGGCAATGATTTAAATTTATTTCTTTGTAATAGTTTGAAATATTATAACCGCTTTTATGTAGGTCAATTAATAGGCTAGTGATATCACTGCCAGATTCTCCAGGTCCAGACCAACTCCAGTCGATTAACTTAGTGCCGCGTTTGGGATGCCAAGCCATATTTGATTGTCGAATATCGTGATGACAAAAAACTAATTTTTTTATATCGCTATGTCGACCTCCGGCATTTAGTAAGGCGGGTAAGTCTGCCAATAATTTCTTAGCTATATTTTGGCTATGGGGCGTTAATCTGTCTAAGAATCCTAATGACAACTCTCTCAATTTAGCTATTTTCTGCTCGTCTAACGAAGTCCACCCTTCTTTAATAAAACTATCACGTGACGATTCGATATCAAAAGTATCAGGCGGCAATGGTATATTTTCCAACTCGTCAAATTTTTCCTTCGCTGATTTGACATAAACGTCTAGTGTTTCGCTCTTTGCTCGCCATAGCCAACCTTCGTTTGGCTCCATTGTCTCTATGATGAAAGTGTCATCGTCTCGCAATATTGATCTGGATGGGACTCCACTATATCCATGGCATCGCAGATAGGACATTGTGAACGCTTCTTTTCTCAGATATTGGCGCAGTCTATTTCGCTTAATATTATCGTATTTAGTCGATGTTCGCTTAATAAATACCGAATGATCATTTTTTGTGGCGATAATTTTGTCGTATTGCATATGACCACCGTTAATATTGCGATAATTTTCGGAAAACTCTACTACCTTAATTAGCGACCGACAAGACAAATAATCAATAGCCCTGGTTACTATTTCATCATGCGATGCGTATAATTTAGGCAAATTATTGAGCGGTAGCCAGGCTGCGTCGATAGCATCGTCTTGTCCTGACACCTCTGATAGTTCGTTGACCATGAACAAGTACGCACTGGTTTCGATCCATGACGTCTGACTGTTGCGTGGATCGTTAACAAGCCCTTTGTATATTAATATTGGATCGTCACTAATTATCGTTCCAGTTTCTTCTTTTGTTTCGCGAATTGCTGTGGTAAAGGAGTCTTCTTTGGAGTTGATGAATCCTCCAGGTAGTGCCCATTCACCGCTGGATCGTTTTATCAAAAGAATTTTTTGTGCGATTGTGTTGATTATTACACTGTCTGCGGTGTAATTTGGACCGTCATACCATAATTTACGATTTATAGATGTCGGCATTGTTTTTTTCATACAGTAACTAGAGTATTATTTAGTGCATTTTCCGCCAAAGCTGCTTTTACACGTTTACTATACTCTCTAATTTTATCACCTGGACCTGTATGTTTGCCAGGAGTATCGCTCAATTTGACCGTAGATACTCCATCGACTTCTGTGGCTTTCATAACAAAGTTATTGGGTGTAATTCCAAGGTCGTTAGTCAAGGTTGTACCCCAGCCGAATGTTACATTTATTTTGTCCTTAAAGTAATCAGCTATCCTAATAATTTCGCCCACATCAAGTCCGTCACTAAAGACGATAGTTTTCTCTAAAGGATCAATTCCGTTATTTTTGTAAATTTCAATAGCCTTATTTCCAAATTCTATTGGGTCGCCAGAATCGTGTCGTAGTCCTTTCCACGAAGTCATTTGTTCGGGCGTAAAGTCAGCAAAGAAGAAGTCGGTTGTAAATGTATCAGTTAAGGCAATTGATAGCTCGTCGCCGTATGTGTCTTGCCAGTCTCTTAGTGCCTGATTGTGACCACTTAGTGGGTTGTTTCCGGCTTTATCTGCCAGTGCAGCGTAGACCATTGGCATTTCGTGCGCAAAAGTTCCAATTGGTTTTAATCCTAGTTTATGTGCCAAGTATATATTTGAAGTTCCGACAAAATTATTGGGGAGTTCATTTGCAACTCGTTCAATTACGTGCCTATGCCAATCATAGCTAAAACGTCGCCTTGTGCCGAAATCAGAAAATTTAATATCTGGGCGGCTTTTTAATAATTTGATCTTTTCGTCTAATCGACGATCTCCTTCGGCATACACTTTTTCCAAAGAGCGACCTTCATGTGCGAGTTTGTTACGAAAATATATTTCATTTATTTCGCTCATGATAACAGTTTCCCAGAATGTAACTAGGGGCCATTTTCCCGTAGCCTCAACCGCTAGGTCACCGCGCTTATCATATCCGATATTGACCGGAGGCAAGTGATTACTTATTAGGAAATCAAGGTATTCTTGCGAAAATGTCGCTTTGCCGTCTTGGTTTTGTAATCCAGCCAAGTAGGCTACTTCATCAGGCTGCCATCCTTCGGCTAGATTATTTAGGCTGTTTTGCAATTCCTCTGGAGCTACAAACTCCGATAGTAAATTAGGGGAGCGATTTTTTAGTGTGAAAGTAACTTCCGCTTCAGGATGTTTAAAGAACTCGTTCATCCCCATAGTTGCTTTGTAATAATCTAATCCTTGTGATATTTTTGAGCTCTTTTCCATTTAAATTGCCTCCTGAATCATCTTCTTTGCTTCTTCAGTCGATACTGCTAATATTCCAGCCTCTTTCATTGCGGATAATGCTTCTTCTTCGGCTGTTGGAGTTAATCCCACGGCGCGAATGGCGTCTATAAGTAAGTATGTAGTGACACGCCTGTCATCTTTGAAATGTTTGGCGATATCTAGGGCAGTAGATTTTACACAAAAATCTGTTGCTAATCCGCCGAGAAATACTTTAACTTTTTCATGGGGTGTTTTTGGTGTTATGATAGATTCTAACGTTTCGTTTGTCTCGCTTTCACCTTCCCAGCCAGAGTATCCGTCTGTCTGACCGGTGCCTTTATTGATGATAATGTCATCGGGCTGAATATTTAGATCTTTGTGGAAATCAGCTCCTCTAGTGTTGGCTACGCAGTGAACTGGCCATTTGTCAAAATGCGGTGTTTTTTCGGGATGCCAGTCTCGGGTGAATACAACCGTGCCGTCATGTTTTCGTATTTCGTCGACGATAGAATTGATGGGCTCAATGATTTGCTCTGCTTCGGCAACAGCAAGACTTCCATCGATAAAATCATTTTGTGGATCAACCCCGACAAATATATAGCTATACTTTTCCATAATACTAAGATCCTCCTTACTTAATGTATAGTTTACACTTACTATCTAGTCTAATGGTCAGTTATTGTATTGTCAACACTAATTTATGAAAAATATAAATTTTTTAGATTTTTACAGGGAGGTTAGTCTAAACTACGATCTAAATTCTCGAGCTTGCTTGAATTGAACTCATATAATTTTGCTGGACGATGCGCGCCGTCTCGCCACAGCTCATTGGTTTCATGAATTAAGTTTAAGCTGAGGAATTTTTTTCGAAAATTACGCTTGTCAAATTCACGACCAAAAACTATCTCGTAAACTGTTTGCAGTTGCGTTAAGGTAAATCTTCGATCCAGAAAAGCAAATGCCGAATTGGTATATGTCATTTTGGCAATTAGGCGTTCTTTAGCGTATTTAATGATGTTGGCGTGGTCGTATGCTAGCTTTGGTATTTTATTTACATCAAAAAATGCCACCTCTAAATCTTCATTGTATGTAATATTGCGTCCACAACCCATGTAGGTTACAGATACTGCATGTCCTCGCGGATCACGATTAATCGTATCGAAAGTGTAAAGCTGTTCAATGTATCGTAGATCGTCTTTGATTTTTACGCCTGTCTTTTGGAAAACTACGCGTTCGAGCGCGTCTGTAGTTGTCTCGCCCTTGGCGTTATACCCTCCAGGTAGGGCCCATTCTCCTTTAAAAGGCTCATTCGGTCGTTTTAATAATAACACTTCCAGGGTATTGTTGTTTACTTGAAAAATTACTGCGTCCACGGTTAGCGTTGGAGGTGTATACGGTTTTGTGTAATTCATACAATATATCTTATCCTGAAGTAAGCTACTTGCCAAGTTATTTTTATGATTCACGAAGTATAAAAGTTTGTTTGCAAATTTATCCTGTACTTATTCAGCGATATATGTTAAGATAGATCAGAACGAATGATAGAGATATCTTCGGGGTGTGGCGCAGTTGGCTAGCGCGCGCGGTTTGGGACCGTGAGGTCGAAGGTTCGAGTCCTTTCACCCCGACCAATTGAAATCATTCAATGTATTAAAATAGCTGGCGTTTAACCAGTTATTTTTTATTTTCGTATAATCCAATAATCAAGTCGCCATCATGGAATTCTTGCTTTAATTGCCAATAGGGCGGAACTTGTTTTTTATATTCGTCATATGTTTTTTCGCGAAGAATAAGCCAGATTCTTGGAGATTTTACTAACTCTAAAGAACTAATTTTTGGAGTATTCAATTTTTTAATTAATCCCCATTCGCCAACCCAACCTAGCTCTTCTTTCGGCTTCAGGAGTATAATTTCTTTATTTGTGCGGTTGTAATAGGAAGTGTGAAAATAAGTGTAGATCTCGCCAGAAATAATAGCATCACTACTCTGGATGTTTTCGTTTATATGATTCATGGCTGTGCTGGTGCTGTTCCAGGATAATTCCGCAATGTTTTTACCGCCGATATGCCACATATAATGACCGATAAATAATGTCAGGACAATAGATATTCCAATAGACCACCATTTTTTATTAGAAAAAATAAGCCCGATAAATACCGCAATCAAGCCGTAAAACGCCGGCGCTGAATAAGTGAAGTAGCGGTCTAAGTAAACTGGTCGACCCTGGCTGAGTATGTAAACGATGATCATTGGTAGTAGCAGCCAAATTGTTAAAATCCAAATTGCTGCTTGGTATTTTGAGTGTTTTTTGGCTAGGATGAATGAAATTGCGATTATAATTGGCGGCAGTAGCAACCCAAAATAGCGGACAATTCTGTCGTCGTAAGTCAAGAACATTGATAGTGTTGTCGGGATGGTGAATTTGGTGACTTCAGGGATCCAGAAGCCGCCGCTTACTCGGCTGGTTTGGGAGATCATGATTGGGAGCCAGGGAAGGAATAGTAAAAAGCATGTTCCTGCGGCAAACCAAACGTTTTTGTTCTTAAATATATTTTTTATAGCAGTGTGATTTCCACCAAGTTTTAGCCAAATATATGCGAAATGCGCGGGTAGCATTAATGCTAGGAAATATTGCGTATAAATACCGAGTGCCACTAAAATCCCGTATAGCGCCCACCGGAACTTATTATTTTTGTGCTCGACCGCCACAACGAATGCGTAAGTCATTGCTACAGCCAAAAATGCCGCCAGCGCATACATTCGGGCTTCGTCGCTATAGCGAATTAAGAACGGTCCTAGCGCTGCTAAAAAACTTCCGAATACGGCGATTCTCTTAGAGAAAAGTTTTTGGAGCAATAGAAACAATAGGGCAATCGTCAGAACTCCGCACGTAACACTAAACCCTCTGAGCGAAGCTACGGAATTGCCGAAAATCGATTGCCAAACGTGCATGATAACGTAATAAAGCGGCGGGTGAACATCTGTGGTTGTGATGGCGATAATTTCCCTGATCGGCTGCTGAATGATGGCCGCCGTATATCCTTCATCGTGCCAAATATCGGCTTTTGTTAAATAGGTAAGTCGAACGTTGATGGCTAAAATTAAGATTGGAATTAGCCAAATCCAACCGGGCATTTTATGAAGAAATGCATATAGCTTTTTAAGATATATACGGATTTTTTTCATGAATTATCTGGATAATTTTAGAGCTATTTCTTTTGCTTTATTCGCTAAAGTATCGTCAATTTTTTCCAGCCCCGAATCTGCGCTTACGCCGCGTCGCTCTAGTGATTCGCTAATAAGAAAATCTGCAATCTGCGGGTTTTTAGGTAGAATCGGACCGTGGAGGTAAGTGGCAATGATGTTGTTATAGCGAACACCTTCGTTTGCGTCGGTCATATTATTGCCAGCGCCTTTAATAACTTGCCCAAGAGGTTTGGCGGTCTTATCTAAGAAAGTTTGTCCGCTGTGATTTTCATAGCCAACGATATCTCCAAATTCCTGACTTTTGATGACAATGTTACCAATCATCCGCTCGTCGCCAGCAATCGTTTCAATCGGCAGAATGTTAGCGCCAACAATTTCCTCGCCCTTGAGCGTTCGGAAAAACCGACCAAATAATTGGTACATCCCGCAAATCATCAACATCGGCACGCCGTCTTTTGCTAATTGTCGCAGCTCATCAGCTCGTGCCAGAAGGTCGTTTTGGATAATCGTCTGCCCAGAATCTTGTCCGCCTCCGCCAACAAAAATATCAATTTTAGAAAAATCTGTTGAATCGCCTGGATTGTGATCGATAATCTCAACATCGAAGCCGCGTCGCTCTAGTCGTTTTTTCAGGACTAGCGTATTACCCCAGTCGCCATAAAGATTCATATCTCGCGGATAAAGTTGCGCAATTGTTATTTTCATTATGATATTTCCTCCACGTCGGTTTTTTCGCTCAGTAGGCGACGAATTGTCGTCATGGCTGTGTAGCTACAAAAAATCTGTTTTGGCTCATCGGGATCAGTATTGATAAAATCTTCCAAGGCCTTCGAAATATTGGTGTCAATTTTCCCAATTGAAATGTCGTCATATTGAAGTCGCAAAGCCATATCGTAAGCGCGCGCGCCGCTGATCATCGCTACGTTTTTTAATAGCGAAAAATCGACGTCCCAGAACCAACTTACGTCTCGTCCGTCGGCGTAATTGTCATTAACGGCGATCATCGTAGCGTTATTGTTTTTGGCGAACGACAGAAGTGCCAATCGAAAACCACTTGGATTTTTCACCAAAATAAGCTCAATTGGCGTGCCATTCAGGTAAATCGTTTCGCCACGACCAAACGCCGGTTTTATGTTTTCCAGCGCAGATAAAATTGTATCGGTAATTTCCGGTCCCGCGATTTGTCGAGCCAGGGCAACCGCCGCCGCCGCATTGAGAAGATTATAAACTCCAGTGAGTTGCAGATCTACGTCAATTTCTTTATTTTCAATTTGAAAAGTCGCCTGTTGAGCGTTAATTTTTTTCAATAAAACATCGGCGACTACGCTTTGATTTGCGACTGCGTTTCCGTATTTTAGAGTGTCGTCTGTCGGCATCAATTGAAGTAATTCGCTGGTTGTACCGAAGAAAACTTTTTTAGCCTGAATATGTTCGCTAATCTTAAAAATTCGCGGATCATCGCGGTTGAGAATGACAGTGTCGCTGGTGGCTTCAGCTATTTTTTGAAGCAATGCGGCCGTATTGTCAATTTCTCCAAATCTGTCCAATTGATCGCGCATAACATTCAGAAGCAGAGAAAAGCGCGGACGAACAATTTGCACAAACTTAACCGCCCAAGCCTCGTCCAGTTCCAGAACCGCAATGTCGGCGTCCAGCTTGCCGCGAATATTAACCTCATCGAGCAGCGCCGCCGCCACGCCTCGGGAAAAATTGCTACCAGTGCGATTAGTGAAGACTTTCAGTCCGACTGATTCCAGCAACTCTACGACGATTTTTGTCGTCGTCGTTTTCCCATTCGTTCCGCTGATAATCACCACGCCTTGCGGTAAATCTGCTAACGTTCTCTGAATAAATTTTGGGTCAATTTTTTCAATCACCAAACCGGGCAAGGCTGAACCGCCACCGCGTAATTTAGCGACTTTCTTGACGCTTTTGCCAATAATAGTACTAATCATCTGTCTTGCCATATTGTCTATTATACTCTGCCGGGTCGATGTGCTACAATATCAATATGTTTTTGGTGGGTATCTTTCAGTGGTGGTATGGCAATGGCTTGTTGCAATATATTCGACAAAGTTTTCTGGGGGTTTTACGAACCGCAGATTTTTTCTCAGTCGGGCTACTTTTGAAAACCTTATTCAATCCGTTTCGCCAGATTTCAGCCGCTCCAGTTGGTGGCGACTTATCTGTGCAGCTATCTGCGTTTTTTGACAAGATGTTCTCGCGAGTAATTGGCGCGGTGGTGCGCTCCATGGTGATAATTATTGGGATATTGATGATATTGCTACGATTTTTGTGGATGATTGTAGGAATTATTATGTGGCTGGCGCTGCCGCTGATGCCGTTTATCGGAATTATTTTATGGCAATTGGGAGTTTCTGTATGGAAATAGAGCCGAGATTTAATTACGACAGTTTACGAGCTCAGAAAGCGCGATTTTCTGTAAGGTTTGGCAATGCCTGGCATATCGTGGCGATAGCTGTCGGCATTATGATGGTGTTACTTGGCCTGTGGTCGTTGATTGAATACGGGGCAATTGGCTGGCTATTATTTGGTCTGAGTGGTCCAATGATTATGGTGTCGATTTGGTGGGAAAAAGATCTTAAGACGGCGGAAATTAGTAAAAATCCTAAGACAATTGACGATGTGATGGCGGCGGACGTTTTGGGCAAATTGCCGCGCAGACCGACGCCGATTGATATTGCTGAGGCGATTACAGGTACGCGAGCCGGGCAATTTTTGGCAGTGCGGCTGGGTTTGACGCCGAATTTCTTGCGCAATATTTCCGTCGACGATCCGAATCGGACGGAGCAGATTTGGAAGGCGGCGATTGAAATTTGGCAGAACACGGAAAGTCCGAAGATCACTAGCGCGGTTTTGGCGGCGGCGATAGTAAAGCAATTGCCGCAGCACAATTCTTTGCTGGCGAATATGAAGATCGATTTTCATGATATCGAGGAGGCTATTCGATGGTACGAGCGAATAAAGGCGCTGATTGACCAATATAAAGAGAAGCCGTTAAATACGGGCGGAATTGCTAGGGATTGGTCTTTTGGTTATACGCCGCTGTTGAGTCGATTTGCCCAGAATATTAGCGTCAGTGTATCTGGCGGGGCGTTTACAACTAAGTTGGCTGCGCATGAGGAGGCGCTGGGGCAGATGCTTAAAACGTTTAGTTCTGGCGGGCGGCAGAATATTACGCTAGTTGGAGCTGACGGTGCGGGAAAAAGTACTGTCGTGTCGGCGTTTGCGGAAATGCTGATTGACGGACATCGAGGCGTTCCTGGTTCGCTGATGTATCAACAAGTTTTTATGCTGGATGCGTCTTCGTTGATTAGCGTGGCGTCGGGTCGCGGGGAATTGGAAAATCTAGTCACGATGATTTTGAACGAAGCTTTTCTGTCGAAAAACGTGATTTTATGTCTGGACAATGCGCAATTATTCTTCGAAGAAGGCGTTGGTTCGGTTGACTTGAGTAATGTGTTATTGCCAATTCTGGAGGCAGGCAGACTTAGGACGATTTTAACGATGGACGATCAGCGATTTTTGCAAATCTCCCAGACTAAGCCACAGCTCGCTCACGCTTTGAATACAATTGCAATTCAGCCGTCAAATGAACCCGAAACTATGAAAATTATGCGCGATCAATTGGTTTTATTCGAGGCGCAGCACAAAGTAACATATATGTATCAGGCGCTGGCGGAGGCGTATCGTGTTGGTGATCGTTATGTTCAGGATTTGGTGATGCCAGGTAAGGCGTTGAAAATTTTGGAAGCGGCGGCAAGTTATGCGAGTGGCGGGCTAGTGACCGCACAGTCTGTGGATGACGCAATTGAAAAGACTCTTGGCATAAAAATTTCAGTAGCATCTTTGAGTGACGAAAAGGAAAAATTGTTAAACTTGGAGTCATTAATTCATCAGCGAATGATCAATCAAACGCGAGCCGTGACAGTTGTTTCTGACGCTATTCGCCGCGCGCGCACAGGTGTTAGAAACCAGAATCGACCGATTGGCGCATTCCTATTTCTTGGTCCGACTGGTGTTGGTAAAACGGAGCTTTCTAAAGCTTTGGCGGATGTTTATTTTGGCGGTGAAGGCAATATGATTCGCTTGGATTTGAACGAATTTGTCAGGCCGGATGACGTGGCTAGGTTGATTGCGGATGGTGCGCGAGATCCGGGAAGCTTGACTGCTCAGGTTCAGAAGCGCCCGTTCTCTGTCGTGCTTTTGGATGAAATTGAAAAGGCTCATCCACAGGTCTTGACGACGCTTTTGCAGCTTTTGGATGAAGGAATACTTCGCGATGAAAATAACCGAGAAATTAGTTTTCGCGATACGATTGTGATTGCGACGTCGAATGCTGGCGCGGATAGAATTCGTGAATATATTGAGCGGGGCTATCAATTGGAGCAGTTCGAACAGACGTTTATCAACGAACTGATTAATGCCAATTTATTCCGCCCAGAGTTTTTGAACCGTTTTGATGAAATTGTTCTGTTCCGTCCGCTAGGAAAAGAGGAATTGTTGCAGGTTGTTGATTTGATTTTGGCGGGAGTTAATAAGACTTTGGCGCCGCAAAAAATTCAAGTTGCGGTTGAGGAGGAAGGTAAGAAATTGCTAGTCGAGGCTGGCTATGATCCAAGATTGGGAGCTCGTCCGATGCGCCGCGTTGTCCAGCGAGCTGTCGAGAATACGGTCGCCAAGCAAATGCTGGCGGGAACTGTCGCGCCCGGTTCGACCACAATTATCACCGCTGATCAAATTCGCCAAATTTTAGGTTCGCAATCTGCGCAAATGTCGCCGGGAATTCAGAATCCGCCAGTGAATAGCTAGCTCAGCCGCTCGACTAGTGTTTTTATAGTGTCATCATAAATAAAAACCCGTCATAATGACGAGCTATTTTGGTACACCCGGCAAGATTCGAACTTGCGACCCCTTGGTTCGAAGCCAAGTACTCTAATCCGCTGAGCTACGGGTGCGTATGAAGTTATTATATCATAGATGACGGCCGAGTAAAATGATATACTATATGCATGGACGTTATGACTAATATATCACTGAAACAATACACAACTATGAAATTGGGAGGTGAGACTCGCTATATGACGACGGCAGATTCTGCTGGTGATGTTGTGTCGCTATATCGTAATGCCCGAAAGGAAAATTTGCCGATTTTTGTGTTGGGCGGTGGTAGCAATGTGATTACGCATGACGAGGTTTTTGAAGGAATCGTGCTGTTGAATAAGATCAAAGGTTTTGAGGTTATCTCTGAAACCGACGAAACAACTGATGTGAAAATTGGTGCGGGCGAAGTCTGGGATGAGGTTGTTGAGAAGGCTATTGGGCTTGGACTTCAGGGAGTTGAGGCTATGTCGGGGATTCCTGGAACGGCTGGAGCTGCGCCGGTTCAGAACGTTGGGGCGTACGGTCAAGAAATCGCCGATACGTTGATTAGTCTGGAGGCTTACGATTCAAAAACCGACACAATTGTAACTATTTCTGCTGACGAATGTGATTTTTCTTATCGAAACAGCATTTTTCGCGACAAGGAAAAAGGGCGATATTGCATTCTGAATATTGCTTTACGACTAAATAAATCAGAGCCAAAACCGCCGTATTATGCCTCTTTACAGAGATATATTGACGAGAATGATATTCGTGAGGTCAATTTGTCAGTGATTCGCGTGGCAGTTCTTAATATTCGTTCGGAAAAATTGCCAGACCCAGCGGAATTGCCAAGTGCAGGTTCTTTCTTCAAAAACGCGCTGGTTGAAAAATGGAAATTGGAAGAATTGCAAAAAGAATATAGCGACATTCCAAATTATGCAATGTCTGACGGAAAATATAAAATCCCGACAGGTTGGTTGATAGATAAGGCTGGCTTAAGGGGCTATCGCAGTCACGGCATGCGAGTTTACGAAAAGAACGCGTTGGTGCTCGTGAATGATTCGGCAACAGGATATGATGATTTGGCGGCGATTCGCGAGGAAATTGTGCAAATTGTCTTTGACAAGTTCGGTATAAAAATTGAGCAAGAGCCGCTAGAACTTTCCTGATAATAAGCATATGCTTTTTTGTAGATTTGCGCTACAATATTGATATGAATCGTGGATCGGGTGGTTATACGATAATTGAAGTGGCAGTAGTTATTGTGGTTGTGTCGATTTTGGCTGGAATTACTTTGGTTGGTGGTGATAGGTTTTTAAATCGAACTAGAGATGAGCGTCAGCGCGCCAATGTTGCCACGTTATCTCTGAAGTTGGAGCGATATTATAAGTACAATAGTGCCAGTCGTATCGGTCATGAATATCCATCATGTAGAGACTTGATTAAAAATTTTACGTCTATTGTGGGTGATGATTCGTTGAAAAAAGAAATGGTTAAGTGTAATCGGAGCGACTGGGCTGGCGGAAATCACGGCGAGTTATTGTACGAAGCATCGAACATAGACGATGGAGATTGCACGAAGCCAGCTTCTGGTCCTATAGCTGACATAGTGGCGGCAACTTGCACTAAATACAGCATTATTTATAGAGAGCGTTTGACGGGAATAGAAAAAAAGGTGGATAGTATATGGCGCGATTAATGAAAAATAGTGATGGCTTTACTATAGTTGAGGTAGCGGTTACTTTGGTTGTTATTGGTATTTTTTCGATAGTTATTTTAATGATGCAAACCCAGGTCAGCAATATATCTGTCTTAGAAGTGCAGCATACGAAGGCTAGTTATTTGGCGTACAGCAATATGCGTAAGTATGCAAATGACTCTCCTCCTGCGTGGTTTAAGTGTGTAGAGCCTCCTTCTTCGACTCCGAGCACTAGAGCTCCGGGCTCCAGATATCTGGTTACGAGCAGTACAGGTAGAGTTGATGGATTGCCGGGAATGGTTAGACAGGAAGTGTATGCTTCGGCTCCATATGGATGTTTAAGTGGCACGGCAAGTTTTGGTATGCCAATTAAAGTAGAGTCTGTTGTAGAGTATGGATTGCCAAGCTCTGGCGCCGGCAGTGGAAGAAAGGTTGTACATGCGACATACGCAGCGTTTTAGAGAAAGTGGGTTTACTATAGCCGAGCTGGCGATGGTCATGGTGATTATTGCTATGATTGTCGGCGTGTTTAGCCAGATGTTAATTTCGGCAAACCAAAGCGCATCCATAAGTAAAGCAAGAGTTGATATTAATCGTAGTCTTCACAATTCTATGGATGCAATTGAAACTGACGTGAGGCAAACTTCGCGTTTTAAGGTGAGCGGTTACGACGGATATGATACGTTTGCTAAAGATAAGAGCTTTTCTGGCGCGAGTCAAGTATGGACGTACAATAGGAATACCTTGATATTGTTACAATATGCTACTACTATGGGTCGTGGTTCCGATACTCGAGAAATTGTCTATTTAAGAACTCCCAGGTTTGACTGTGCGGCGAATAAAACTCAGCAGCCAAAGTATAAGAAGATAGTAATTTATTTCTTAAAAGACAACCAGTTGCATCGTCGTACTGTGTATAATGATTTGATAGACACTTACGGCAATCCGTATACAGGAGCTCCTGCTAATTATTTCTGCATGAATAGTACGGATGCCGATAAGTTTAAGAGCCGTGCTATGAAAGTTCATCAAGATTCAATTTTAGCGACGGGCGTTTCGGAGTTTAAGGTGGACTATTATGAGGGAGATGTTTTGGTCGCCGATCAATATAGTGCGCCTGCGACGTCATTAAGAGTTTTAGATTCAGCAAACGGTATAAAAGTGACCTTAAAAATTCAATCTCCGAGTGGGCAAGTTTCTGATTCGCAAACATTAATGATACGAAAGATAAATAACCTATGATTCGACAAAAAAATGGCTATTCTCTAGTTTTAATTGTCTTGATGAGTACTTTTATTATGGCTGTCCTGGCGGGCTCTATGAGAATTGTTACCCAATCGTATATTTATTCTCAAGAAGAATATTATTATAAGTTAGCTCAAGAAGCGGGCGAGGCGGGTACGGCGTACGCTAATGCTTGTCTAGATTCAAACAACACTGAACAATCATGGGGGTCTGTTGCTGGTGGGATTGGCCCGTTGCGCCCGGACACTAACTGTAAGGGCGCTACGGCTTTTTATGGCAATAAATATGTTTTTGAAAATAGTAGGTTGCGAACTACGTTTGAAGTCGGCAATTTGGAAGCGTCAACCAAGGGTGCGTCGTCTGGTGTAGCTCTGTCGGCCGCCACCGCTCAGATTTCAGCGATTGGCCGAGTTGAACTTATAAGTGGCGGAAGCGTTGTAAAAACTTATACTGCTATTGTTAAGAAGGCTGTTACCTGGCCAGCGGATCTTAATGCTGCACGTGTTGTTAGTGGATCATTCCGTACTTGTGCTCTTATGTCTAATAGTGTTTGGTGTTGGGGCGATCCGAAAGGAAAAGGAGCATTGGGAGATGGTATGAATACTAAGGCTAATGTTCCAGTGAGAGTGCGGCAAGTGGGTGATATGAAATATGGGAAAATTATTGATATATTTACAGCGCAATTCCACAGCTGTGTCTTAACTGAACTTAGCGGTGTAAGGAGAGTGTATTGTTGGGGAAGTAATGAAGAGGGACAGCTGGGCAATGGGCAGTATGGAGCTCATAAGTATTCTGCTGTTCCAGTTGAAGTCGGCGGGGATATTGTCGGTAAAAATGTCACAGCGATTGGCGGTACCGGGGACGTGTCCTGTGCAATTGCTGATGGTAAAATTTATTGTTGGGGAAGTAATGAAGAGGGAGAATTAGGCTATAACGCACCTAATCATCCGACCTTGTCTCCAAATCCAGTACCTGTTGCTACTGGAGGTGATCCGTATTGGAGATTACAACCCGGATATAAAGCAGTTAAACTATCAACCAGTGGTAGCCGATCTCAAACTATGTGTGCCATTATGGATACGGGGATTGCGTATTGTTGGGGACAGGCTATATTCGGGCAGACTGGAAGTACGGCTTTTTCTCCTCATTATAACTACGGTCAACCTGTTCGCGTTACTAATATATCCAACGTTACTGATATATCTCAAGACGGATATTCGTATATGGCTACACATCTAGGGACTACTACTACTGCTCAGTCTTCCCGAGCTACTCACGTATGTGCAATTGCCTCAGGAAAAGTGTACTGTTGGGGCGGTGCCGGCGATGGACAATCCGGAGCTAGTGCTTACGACGAAACTTATTATAGAACTTACGCAGTACCTAAAGAAGTGACAGGTTTGCCGGGAGTGCCGAAGCGCATTGCCGTAGGACTTGGTCATTCGTGTGCTTTGGTGGAGCTTTCTGATGGTAAACATAAAGTGTACTGTTGGGGTGCGAATGAGTTTGGTCAGCTAGGGGCGAATAAGGACGCAAGTCATCTGTCGTATTCGAGGACTCCTCAACCGGTGCATGTTGGTCCAGGTGGTCTTCCTTCGTCAGAAGACGTAGTTACTTTGGCTGCTGGAGCAAACCGCGGTTGCGCAATTATGACAAATAAGCGCGCATATTGTTGGGGAAAAAATGACGATGGACAAATCGGCGACGGTACATATGAGCATAGATTTAGTCCAACAGAGTCTTTATTCTTGCGTCCAACACAAAATCGATATATATATTAAAAAACGCTTGCGCTTTTAAAAACGTTGTAGTATTATCAAGTTACAAATTAAAATAATATATTTAGGGGGCACATTATCGTGACTACAAAGAATATAAAAAATCAAGGTTTTACACTAGTTGAGCTTTTGATCGTTATCGTGATCATCGCAATTTTGACAGTTGTTTCTTTGGTTGCATACAACGGTTTGCAAAACCAGGCAAAGACATCTGCTGCTAAATCTGCTGCTGACGCCGTTGCTAAGAAAGCTGAGCTATACAACACAGCAGAGAGCAAGTACCCAGCTAACTTGGCAGCTTTAACAGATACTGCTCATTCTGGCGAACCATATTACCTGGATGCAAAGACAGTTAATGCTCCTGCTACCGGTACTTCTCTTACTGCTGGTACTGCTCCTAAAGAAGCTAACACTATTGAGTATCAAGTATGTTCAGGCAATAAGGGTGCGCACGTTAAGTACTACAACTTCTCAAAGGACACTGTAGAGGAGCGAACAGTCGGTACAGGCTGTTAATCAGCTAAGTATGTAAATAAAAAACTCCGGCGTTATACCGGAGTTTTTTATGCGCGGTTCTATATTAAATATCGCGTAGAGTATGGCAGAATTCTACGACTTCTTTACGGAGTTCGGCTAACTCATCGTCATTATCGCGATTATCTATTGACCGCCTCATCCATTCCGCGATTTTTTCCATGTCATCTTCTTTAGCGCCGCGTGTCGTAATTGCTGGCGTGCCTAAGCGAATGCCGCTTGGTCTGAATCTTGTCAGCGGATCATCTGGAATTGCATTAGCATTCAGTGTTAGACCAATTTTGTCCATGGCGATTTCCGCTTCTTTACCGTCAATACCGAAGCTGCTGTGAATATCTGCCAGAATCAAATGGTTGCTAGTGCCGCCAGTTACCAGCTTAAAGCCGCGCTTTTGCAATTCTTCCGCCAGTCTTTTTGCATTTTTAACGATTTGCTCGGCGTAATCTTTGAATTCTGGCTGTAAAGCTTCTCCAAATGCTACGGCTTTTGCAGCGATGGTGTGCATGTGCGGTCCGCCTTGCGTGCCAGGGAATACTGCTCGATCAATCAACGTAGGTAAATTCTCGAGAGTTTTCTCTGGTTTTTTCAATGGATTGCCAACTATTCCTCGACTAAGAATCAACCCGCCTCGTGGTCCACGCAGAGTTTTATGAGTTGTTGTGGTGATTACATGAAAGCCATAGTCGAACGGGTTTTTGGCAACGCCACTAACGATTAGTCCCGCGATGTGGCTCATATCCGCCATTAGCATAGCGCCGACCTCATTACCAATTTCGGCAAATTTTTCATAATCTAGCTCTCGTGGATATGCCGAAAATCCCGCCAAAATGATCTTTGGTTTGTGTTTAAGTGCCAATTGACGAATTTCTTCATAGTCAATTTCGCCAGTGTCGATATTTTTTATACCATAGCGAATGAAATTGTACTCTCTGGCACTACGAGTAACCGGGGCGCCGTGAGTAAGATGTCCGCCGTGAGCCAAATCCATAGCCAGAATAGTATCGCCGGGTTCGCACCAAGCGTAATAAACTGCCTCATTAGCCTGCGCGCCAGAATGTGGCTGGACGTTAGCGTGATCTGCTTTGAAAAGTTTCTTAGCGCGGTCAATCGCTAGCTGCTCAACTTGATCGGTGTTTTCTTGTCCGCCGTAATAACGTCGACCAGGGTAGCCTTCTGAATATTTATTAGTGAAAACACTACCGAGCGCCTGAAGTACATCTGACGAAACGTAATTCTCGCTAGGAATTAGTTCCAGGCCGTCCGTTTGGCGCTTTTTTTCTGCTTTTATAAGTTCTTCAATTTGCTTGTCTTTCATGACTAAACCTCCGTTTATACTTATTATATCATTGCTTATATATATCATCAGTGATATAATTTACGCATGATAAAAGACAAGTATCTTCAAAAAATCGGCAATTTAATCGCTGAAAATCGCCAAAAACAAGGTTTGACTCAGACGCAATTAGCTGAGGCGATTGGTACGTCTCAAAGTGCTATTAATCGCATTGAAAACGGGGGTCAGAATATTAGTATTGAGATGATTGCTCGAATTAGTGAAGTACTTAATAACAATATTGTGACCGTAAATCATTCCGGAAAAATGAATTTTAAGGTAACTGGCGGCAAAAAATTGTCTGGTGAGATACAGGTTAAGACTAGTAAAAACGCTGCAGTAGGTCTTCTCTGTGCGAGTTTGTTGAATAAGGGGAAGACGACGCTTAGGAAAGTGGCGCGAATTGAAGAAGTTAATCGAATTATCGAGGTTCTGAACTCGATTGGCGTTAAAACTCGCTGGTTGGATGGCAGCGATCTTGAGATTGTGCCGCCAGCGCGCTTGAAGCTTGAAGATATGGATATTGCTGCGGCGAAGAGAACTAGGACGGTAATTATGTTCCTTGGTCCGCTACTGCATCAATATGACGATTTCAAATTGCCGTTTGCTGGTGGCTGTAATTTAGGAAAACGCACGGTTGAGCCTCATCTTAGTGGATTAAGGCATTTTGGAATGAATGTCACGGCGGAAACTGATTATTATCACGCAAAAACTGATGTCAATTCTGGCGATCGAACGATTTTATTGACGGAGCGTGGCGATACGGTGACGGAAAATATAATTATGGCTGCGGCGTTGTCGCCAAACACTACCATCATCCGTAATGCTAGCCCAAATTACATGGTTCAAGACGTTTGCTTCTTCTTGAAAAAGTTGGGTGTGAAAATTGAGGGAATTGGTACGACGACCTTGAAAATTACGGGTCGTAAACGAATTAGTAAAAATCTGGACTATTATCCGAGCGAAGATCCGATTGAAGCGATGAGTTTTATTGCGGCGGCTGCAGTGACGGATTCGGAAATTACTGTTCGTCGTGCGCCGATTGAATTCTTGGAAATTGAACTAGCAACATTGGCGGAAATGGGTCTTAAATTTGAGCTCAGCAAGGAATATTTTGCTAATAACGGGCAAACTCGTTTGGTTGATATTAAATTGCAACGCTCCAAGCTCCAGTCAGCCAAGGATAAACTTCACGCCTTGCCGTTTCCTGGAATTAATATGGACAATTTGCCGTTCTTGGGGCTTATCGCGACGGTGGCTAAGGGGCGCACGTTGGTCCACGACTGGAGTTACGAAAACCGAGCAATTTACTTTACAGAGCTAAGCAAGCTGAATGCGCAAATCGAGCTGGTTGATCCACACCGTGTTTATATCACTGGTCCAACAAGATGGAAGCCGGCCGACGTTGTTGCTCCGCCAGCGCTTCGTCCGTCCGTTGTGATACTTTTGGCAATGCTTGCTGCTCCAGGTGTATCGATTCTGCGCGATGTATATTCGATTAATCGCGGATATGAGGAATTGGCGGCGCGTTTAAATTCGCTAGGCGCTGAGATTGAAGTGATTATTGAATAGGAATTCGCTTAATCTGCGGTTCTTTTTTAGGCTGGATTTGTGGTTTTGGAAAAATAAATTTGAGATAATCTTTCATCATTCGGGCGCCAGAAATAATTGGCAAATAGTTGCTTAATTGGTGGCGGATATGTTTTTCTAACAATTGGTCATTTTTCAAAATAGCGGCAGCTTTATGCATATTAACGTACAGAGATGAAACTTCGGCTTCGTAGTTTCTACCAGTAACCTCGAGGCAGGCGATTGGCTGAACGTCGGCAACACCGCCGTCACTAGTGGAGATGAGGAGCTTCAGATTGGCGACGTCTTTCTCCCACGAAGTACCGCACGCTTCTAATCCGACAATAGGAATATTTATCGAAGCATCCGAGCCGATTGCTAACGCTCGCCCCAACTCTTCGTCGTAATCTTGTATGTAATGAACACGCTCCTTGAGGACTGGATCGTTATCAATCAATTTTAATACTTCGAGCAATTTCTGATACATCGTCACGTCGCCTTGGTGAACTTTTCCTGTCAGAATATAATGCGCGTTGTGACTGATGAGAATTTGACGCAATGAATCTGGGTTTTCAAACGGCATATAAGGTCGTTTGTAATTGGCGAATCTTCGCTTGAAGTCGAATAATATTGCATTTTCTGGGATTTGTATGGATTTTCCGTACTGGTCTTTGCGGCTCAATAGGACTCGATTCAATTCCTTTCGACCGAGTTTTTTCAAATACCTCAAATCCGCGCTACTCAGCGAGTCTAATTTTTTAGAAAAATCATTTGTGGGCAATCCAAATTTATCGATAATTCCGTGGTTGCGATATGCTTGCAACGTTTCAGGCAGTACCCACGTTTCAAGATCTATTCCATTGGTAATGGCTTGAAATTTGACTTTGTCGTTGTTGCGGTCGCGGAAATTTGCTACGCGGGCGTGTAACTTACTCACGCCATTCTTCGCTTCGGTAAGCTCAATTGCCAAAAGATTCGGCCTTAGTCTGTCATTACGGAATTGCTCCATTAGCCAACAGCGCACGGCATTGCTCTTTATATTTGGCAGAACTAATTTTTCAAATTGCGAACGATGAAATTCCGGTTCGGCCGCTTGAAGAAGCGTGTGGTTTGTGTAAAGTGTATGTTTGCGAACATAAACGATGGCTTCGTATAAATTCATTCCGTTAGCGCACAGCTCGTCTAGCCGCGCCAATGCAGCAAAAATCGTTGCGGTCTCATTAAGTTGAATAACAGCCGGCTTAATACCGAGGAGTTTTAATGCTTTATAGCCGCCAAAACCTAGCGCTACTTCTTGGTATAATCTATGATCGCCAGATCCGTCGCCTTCGTACAATTGCCCAAAGTTCGGTTCTGAAATTGTAACAAATTGCGTTGAGCCGAGCGTCTTCTTAAAAATGCTTAAGCTTGCATCTGGGAATCCGTTTGAACTTACGAAAACTTCGTCAATATATTCAAATCCGTAATCTTGAGGTGAAACGGATTCTGAAAACTCTTCTTGCGCGAGGTCGGTGATTTTCTGGTGTGATTCGCTACGATAAAACGGCGTTACTACTACAAACGGAACTTCCAATTTTTCAGCTACACGTCGCGTGTCCGCCGCCAAAACTCCAAGCCCGCCGCCACCTTTAATGCCATTGGATTTATCATAAATTTCCATTGTCCAATAGACGTATGGTCGGTTTTCAGACAATTGGTGCGTCAAGCTACTTCGTTCAATTACATCATAAAATTCGGACGCATCTTCAATATCATGCGGTTGGTATTTTGGTTTTTCTGTATAAATATATGGATCCATCGATGCCCTTTATGGATTGAAATTGTCTAACTTGGTGCGGGTGGGGAGAATCGAACTCCCATCTCAAGTTTGGAAAACTTGCATACTAACCGCTGTACTACACCCGCAAGCTTTTACTATTGTAGCAGAAAGATGTTATAATGTGAATACGCCCTGATAGCTCAGTTGGATAGAGCAGAGGACTTCTAAGCCTAAGGTCGTAGGTTCGAATCCTACTCGGGGCGCCATTTCATATAACTAATGGGGGATATATGGATGCGAATAAAAAACCGCAAATGACGCGGGAAATGATGATTAGATTATCTGGCTCCTTAAGAAGATCAATTGATGGTTTTAAAGCATATGGAATGACTGGTAGATCTCTGAAAGCTAATCGTAAAGTAAATTCGGAACGTCAATATATTAAAAAATACCAATCCTCGGCAGTGGTTGGTGGAGTAAGACAAATTGGTACAGAGATTGGTGCGATGCCTCGATTGAGGAGTGCTAATGATCATGTTTATGCTGGTTTGTCTGGCGGGAATCGACGGGCTAATAGTTCACAAAATAACAATGCTCCGTCAAGCATGGACAATTCTCGCCAATCGTTTAACGCTAATCGAACTACTTTTCGTGAGCCGCCTTCTCGCGGATATAATCCGTTTGGATAAATAAAAAATAACCTCACTTCAACGTGAGGTTATTTTTTGGAGGGCCAGGAGGGGCTCGAACCCTCGACACCCTGCTTAAGAGGCAGGTGCTCTAACCAGCTGAGCTACTGGCCC
>CBDEJQ010000033.1:0-16231 GCA_965240135.1 uncultured Candidatus Saccharibacteria bacterium | reverse complement strand
CCTTTGTAGATTCTCTACATAAATTTTCGAGCCCGTCGTCGTTTGCTGATACGAACGCTCTTCTCCTGGCAATTCCGCCAGTTTTTGAATATTAATATCATCGACATCAACATTTACAGTGTGCAGCTCTGTGATATCACCATCTGGCGGCTCAACTTCCGTGCGCGCCAGCAACGCCTCGACGTGACGTCGCCTAACGTCGCCAGTTCTTAGAGCAGTCAAAATCTCCAAAAGCTGCTCATCATTCTGACGATATTGTCGCTCCAAATACAGAACCGCCGGCTGAAGTTCTTGCCAAGCATCAGAATAAACCACAAATCCGCCGCCCTGCTCGTTCGGACGATTCACTGGCGGCAATTGGAAAAAATCGCCACTCATCACCAGCTGAATGCCACCAAACGGCTGATCATTTTCCCTGACGGTTCTTAAAACTTTATCAATCATATCCAGCCGAAAATCGTGAAGCATTGAAATCTCGTCAATAATCAACACGTCAGTTTTAGAAATCACATCACGTCGCGTTTTTGACAATCGTTCAAAAAAATTGTTCGGCAAATGATCATTCACACCAATTCCACTCCAGCTGTGAATCGTATTGCCACCAAGATGCGTCGCCGCCAGACCAGTTGTCGCTGTTACTGATACCTTTTTACCCCGTTTTCGCGCCTGCGCAATAAAAGTATTCAACAGGTGAGTTTTACCCGTTCCAGCCGCACCAGTCAGCAACGCCGACCGACCGCTCAGTAGAATAGCCAGCGCTAATTCTTGATCCATTTTAGCCTCGTGGCGGTTCGCCTTCTGGCTCGCCGAGCAGCTTCTTCGACTTAATTTCGTAACGCTTGCCCGTGATTTTACTCTCGATATAATCCTCGTTAATGAGATTTACGAACATATCCAAATCATTGCCGTCCATGATAATAATCGCGCCGTTGTCGTCACTCATCAATTCCAATTGCATCTCGGCTGCATAATCCAAAACATCTTCCTGCTTAACCGCGCCGATTTCCAATTTCTGCAATTTATTAATCGTCTTTTTGCGCTCCTTCACCAACGCGTTAAGATCCATCCCCTCTGGAAAACTTAGCTTATATTCCTTCTCAATTTCCGCTACTTTTTTATCAGCAATCACCTGCTTTTTATATTCATAGCCAAACATTCGCTCAAATTTTCCAGGATTAAACGCAAAAATATCTTTACCGACAATCAAAACTTGATTATCATCTGGAACCTTAAAACCAACCTCTGCATTAAACGAACCAAATTTGCCATCAGAAAACTCCCAAGCCAACGCACTCTTCAACGTCTGACCTTGCTGGATTAGCTTAACCGTGTAGAATGTTGCATCAGGGTTGTTCGGATCGGTAAATCGTGCCACAATCCCCTTCATGCGCTTGAATTCGTGCTCAGTTTCCGAAAACTCCACGATGTCGTGACGTTCATGTTCAATCAAATGAATCAGCGTTTCAGCTCGCCCAACCTTTTCCAAATCAGTCCTCAACAGAACATTATCTTCTGATTCGCTCAATTCATAATCGCGAACACTCAGTCCAGTGCCTGCACCCAAATTGACCTGATTGATATAATCAAACAAGAACAACGGTCTGAGCTGCTGCTCAACATCGCCTTTTATCGGCATAAAATACGGCGTGTAATTTTTACTAAATAAGAACAGTTCTATCTGTAAATCATTCTTTTTTGCGTCATTTTGATTTGCCCACAAAAAAATATCAGTCGTTTCCCTCACTTCTTCCATTTTTCTAGTATAGCAATTTTTATCAGATGTCGCTAGCAGTTATTTTGTCAATCTCTCGCCTTCACGCGCCCGATTAGCCCATTCGTCAGCCAATTCGTTTCCTTCGTCGCCTTCATGACCACGCACCCAACGGAGATCCGCCTGAGAGTTTGAATATAGTTCGTACAATTCACGCACAATATCCAGATTTTTAATCTCGCCACCCTTCTTCGTCCAACCGCGTTTTTCCCAGCCCGGCGCCCACTTGGTAACCACGTTAATCCAAAATTCACTATCAGAATAAATTACACACGGCGCACCATTAGCATCTTTCAATGCCGCAATTAAAGCCTTGCCCTCCATGCGAATATTAGTGGTATCACCGTCTTCCGATCCCAAAATATAAGGTTGAAGATCACGAATAACCGCAAACCCACCTGGACCAGGATTCGGCGAAGCAGAGCCGTCAGTATAGTAAGTTGTCATTAGTATGATTATATCACGCGCAAGTCGTTAATTGTCAGCTCGCAGATCAATCAGTCTCTCAATAAACTTATCTTCACTAGACAAAGATTTCGGATTAAGTCCAAGATTACCAGTGTTTTTACTAGCTTTCATGTCAGAACGTCGCTTGTATAGCGCGCCTAAGACCTCTTTCGCAAGACTGACTATTTTCATTCTCTCGACACGTTGACGAGTCGTCTCTTTCTCTAGGTTGTCTTCGCTAAAACCCAGAGACTGTAGATATTTATAGATAAGATGAGATATTTCTTCTATACGCGCACGATGCCGTTCGTCTTTTGTAAGAAACTGTATTTCAACTGGAATCTCAATACCGTCAATATCCACAATAAATGTTACTTTAGATACTTCATAGATAGAATATCCTCGTTTTTCACACTTTTCATCGGTATCAATTTTTACCAAATACTCATCCGAACCAACACCCAGTTCACGAAGATTCTGCTCCACGGCATTAACATATTCTTTAGTTCCCTGGATATATATAGGTCTGTTTTTACCCCGAGCACATACTGGTCTAAACTCCTTCAACCTGTCAGCAATAAAATGCGCAAAATCACGAGTTGTCCTTTCACGACCTCTAGATATCACCATCATACCGACGATATCCATAATTCCGTCGCCGCCCTTAAGCTTATCCGCAAGCGATCCTACAGTTTTAATACGCCAGTTTCCAGCAACCATATTGCCATATTCGGTATCAGCCGCAAATTCCCCCATGTGAGTAGAATATTCGCCAGAATCCTCATCTTTACGAATAGCGTAATTGATAGCACCGTCATTCACACCAAATATCTTGTCTGCAATTTCCTCTATGCCAACCTGCAGAACCCTGTCTTGTATCTCTTTAGCGTTTTCGACAAAGTCTTCCCTATCTTGACCAATTAGCCGCCTTATTTTAGCCACACTACGTAGTTCTGCTGCGAAAGCCTCGTATCCCATCGCCTCAAGAATTGGAGCATAGAATGACTCAGCTTCCAACACATCCTGTAAAACTGCAGACTCTCTCTTTGACGACGGATGCCGCAAATTATCCATTATCTCGGCGCCTTTTATTATAAACGCCTCGATATTAACCTTATCCATTCCCATTCTCATATGGTCAAGATCTAACAATGGCTGAGCAACCCTCCATTGATCTGGAGAGACTTTGCCCATGTACCTCTCAGCGACCAGAGAGTATGTCTCTCGATAATCATCGTTAGACTCTTCTTCGGCGATTTTAGCCATTAACTTACGATGGTGCGCCGCGTTTTGTTCAATTTCAGCCATACCGGCCAGTAAGCATGCGGAGTATTTCAACTGATCATGGCTAATATTCTCATCATCCATAAACTCATAAAGTGCATCTGCGGCGTTCCTAGCCCACGTATCGTTATATTTTGTACTCTTTTTATTAAACATTCTATCAGCAACGTCGTGAATCAACGACAACGAAGCTGCCTCTGGTGGTAAATCGTCACCCGTATATGCTTTTACGATTTTATACACTCGGTGGGCATGATCCTTAAAATCTTCGCGCTCACCTTCAGTGCAACTAATATAGCCGTCTAAAACCTTACGACATGACTCATGAAAAACCTCTTCTGCGGGTATAATCTCTTTTTCGTTCAAAATACAATTTTCGCTTGACACAACCCTTGCATTATATCATAGTAATGGGAAATTATCAAGCCCTGGACTATCTACGCAAAATAAATCCGCATCAATTCGCGCGCTACTCTGTCGGCATCGTGACGAATCAAGCTCGACCAAATATTCGCCATCATAGAGTATGTGAGGTTAAAAAGTTATTTTTTTGCTCTAAAAGTAGTTATTGCTATCCAGTATTTGCTTCACCAATTTTGGAATATAGCCATTAGCCTCACTTGCAGCAACTACAGCATTGACATCTTTAGGTAAGCACTTACCCCCGAAGCCTCTGCTGTTTTACCGTGTCTCATAAAAATTAGCTCACTCATATTATACACTTCCTAATGTATCTCATAATCTCAGCAAAATTAGCAAAATCATGATGATAGTCTTGTACTTTATCAAATTCTACAAACTCCCTGGCTGATGATTCGTGCGAAGCTACAAAATCATCTATTCGTTTTACATCAGCCAGAAAAAGCAGCTGATATGCCCTATCAGGGTATCTACCGTTATATTTAGAATGAAATAGCTTTTCAATATGCCAAGCACCAATCAATTTTAGAGAATTTAGTTCAACGGATGTTTCCTCATACACCTCGCGCCGCGCACAATCTTCTGGTGTTTCTCCTAATTCCATACGGCCACCTGGCAAACCCCAGCCACGCGGTGGCTTGGCCAGAAGTATTTTATTTTCATGAACTGCACAAACCATACACGATGTCACAAGCGAGGAATCGAAAATCTCTTCGCACGGACAAAATTGAGCTTTCGTCGACTTGTCTTTGCCCCAAAAAACAGTTGGAAAACTATTGTCAATTTTCATTCAATGCATAATTCCTTCGCATATTTTATGATAGCACACGGCACGTCTACACCATAATCCGACGCATCAATCCTCGCTACCGGATTAACCTCAAGAATTGAAAAGTTTTTGCCGCCCATTAGGCAAAATAAATCCGCATCAATTCGCGCGCTACCCTGTCGGCATCGTGACGAATCAAGCTGCGCTGAGCCGCTAACGGATCGCTGTTGGAGTTCGTATTGACCCATACGTCATCAGCAATCAAACGCTTGCCCGACGCATAATAATGCTTTTTCTTCAGCAATTCCTTATCCCATTCGACCAAATATTCGCCGTCGTGAGCATATTTCTTTATCAATTCCTCTGGCGGACGATGATTATTGTAAAGAACATAATCCATATTCACCCCTGAAAATCGCTCAATTTCATCCGCAAAATCCGCCACGGTAAATCCATCAGTCTGCGTCGGCTTGGTAACCAAATTGCAAACATATACTTTCTTCGCCTTCGTTTCAGCAAGTGCTCGAGTAACGCCTCGAACCAACAACGCTGGCGCCAAACTACCATATAAAAGCCCCGGCGCAATTACTACCAAATCGGCATCCAAAATCGCTTGACGAGCTCGCGGGTTAATCGTAGCTGGCGGCTTAAGCTCTAGCCACGGACGCTCGCCGCGCGGAATCTTTAGCGACTCAGCCGCGTGTTGACCATCAACAACCGTGCCGTCTTTCAGCTTAATCGACATCGTTGTATCGTCCAGAGTAATCGGATAAACTCGGCCATTGACGCCCAAAACTTCGCTAGCCAGCTCAACTGCATCAGCAAAACTTCCTGTCATCTTTTCCAGCGCCGCCATAAACAAATTACCAAACGCGTGACCTTTCATACTGCCCTCGCCGAACCGGTAATTGAACAAATCACGAACTTTCGGCGAAGTGCTTAGCGCCACCAGGCATTGCCTGACGTCGCCCGCCGGCAACACGCCCAATTCATCGCGCAACACACCAGTTGAGCCGCCGTCGTCGACCATATTGACCAACGCTGTAATGCTGTGTGTATATTTTTTCAATCCAGAAAGCAGCGTGAAACTTCCCGTTCCGCCACCAATAACTACAATTTTTACCCCAAAATAATCATTATTCAAACTATCTGTCATGCTTGAATTATAGCACCTTGGAAAGCCTAAACCAACGTGCCTTTTGGCAACGCCCATTCCAAAAACGGCTGCTGTTGACAATCAATCGCGTTGATAATGTGTGTGGCAATTTTTGCCGGATCATTAAAAAACACATAGTCAGCTGGAAGATCACGCCCATTCCAAAACGGAGTTTTCATAGCACCAGGCAAAAATAGTGCAACTCTGACTGGCAATTTTTGCTCATCCGTCTGCATTCCCAAACTTCGTGCCAAACCCGCTTGAGCGTGCTTCGTCGCAACGTACACGGCTTCATCCGAGCGCGCTTTAACGCTACTTGTCGACCCAATAATCGTCAGTACAGACTTGCGATTCTGCGTTGACATCTTACGCCAAGCCCATTGGACCAGCGGCAACGCGCCCGAAAAATTAACTTCCGCCATACTGCGAACGCTCGGCTGATCTTCAAAATTGCCGCGCCAGCCATATCCAGCCGCCCACACAAATTGATTAATATCATCGCCGTTTAAGATCTGCTCGATTCGCGCCGACGCCGCTTCCACTTGATCTGAATAATAAACATCCAGAGGAAAGCCCTCACCGTGCTTCTGCGGATTATGAGTTTTACCTAAAACCAGCACACGCTCGCCGCGTTCCCGCAGCTGCTTTGCCATTTCTAATCCAAGCCCACTCGTCCCACCAAGAATAATATGCATATGGTTATTATAGCAATGGCAATATTAAATGTAAATTCCGTATCTAAGCCTCGACCACGCTTCTGCCAGCTCCTCGGCTGAAAATTCCTTGACAGGATCCAGCTCCTGTAAGGGCGTTTCCAAGCAAAGCCCAACAGCCACGGCAGCCACCCGCCCCATGAGATATTTCGCATTATCTGAAGAAAAATAGGCATCCTTGTCGAAATCCCCTTTCATTCTGCCGAAAGACTGCACACCCAGCTTATCTCGCCAGCTTCGCAACTCAATCCTATCATACGGAAACTGAGATGGCGATTGTATGGATGTGGACTGACTAGGGAGACGCTTCTCCGCTAATTCAACGTGTCCCGAATATTTATCATCACGACTAGCCAATATTATGCCCATGTCAAAAATCCGACCTTCTCCAATAGCTAATCTGGTCAATAGTGTAAATAACGAATTCTCATCGACTTTACTAAGGTCGCCCCCCCCGACGATATTCTCGATTTCAACTCTGGCGCTGTAATTATCAGTCTTCTTCATACGCAAAACCTTGTACATTAGCTATATCAATCAAAAGATACGCCGCCTGTACTTTTTTCCATGCCTGATATTCTATACTATTTTATTGAAAAAGTCAATACTACTCTGTCAGCAAACTATTTGCGCCACACAATTTCTGCCACTTCAAATGCACTTTATATCGAAGCGGCGCGCCCGACTCGCTCTCTTGGAGTCGCAACTCTTCAGGATCCATAAACGTCACTTCGTCCGCATCGACGCCCGCTGAAAAATCAAAGTTTTCCGTCCACACACGACAAGAAAAACAAATTTGGTTAGCGTCAATTCGCTCAATGTAAATCTCATCCGACGCATCAAAAAGCTGATAGCGAAGATTGCCCTTATAGCCAACTTCTTCATACAATTCCCGCTTCAAAGCCGACTCAAAAGTTTCACTATAATCCATTCCGCCGCCAGGAAGATCCCAAAGCGGCCGCCCGTCCTCTTTAACAACCAAAATCTGCCCAGCATCATTATAAATCAGAGCCTTTATGGAAACACGATAGAGGCAATCGCGCTTGATAACACCTTCTGAATCGTGTGTGATGAGTTGTCCGTTTATGGCGTTTGACATAATAGCGATTATATCACAATTCTTTACTCAATTAACACGTAAGTGATCTTGTGTTATTATATGAACTTTTCTAGCTTAAAACCGGCATACGTACCGTCCTGCCGATACGCTTCCTCTCCAAGGAACGACGGAATTGCCCCAAGCGTATTGCTATATACAAAATTCTCAAGACCAGAATCCACCCGCATTTCTTCGGGCAAAATTTTCCCTATCATCTTATAAAAAGTATGCTCTTGATCTGACACTTTTCCGTCTAGATATTTCCGAATATCCGTACAGATCCGTTCATACAAATCGGCATTCAAATGAGAATTTGGTACCTCATAAGCCACAAAATGCGGAGCTACAGTCGTGATATCATTAAGCGGTTCAACAACTAGCACATCTTTAATCGCACTCGCATCAATAAAATCACGAGAGACTTTATCTTCTATGTTCGCGGTAATTAGCAAATCTGGCTGCTCAGCGGTGGTCGTATGAAAATCTAGCACCAATTCTGGCTGCAACAACTTAATTCGATCTTCTATGGCCTTCGATCGTCGTGCTTCATACGTATCCAAATCAGACCCATAACTCCTATTCAAATCAGATTCAACGTATCGAACGTTCTGCGAATAAGCTCTGGGATTAGCCACCATAAAATCAACGTATTCCAACAGCTCCGAACGTTTATTTAACATATACGAAAGCACGTTCGGTCCCAGCAACTCATTGCCATGAGTAGAAATAATTGCAAGTATTTTCGTCATTACACCTTCCTATAAGAGATCTTTTATATTAACTCGCCTCTGCTCCGTCGTATCTCGCTCACGAACAGTGACGGTGTCATCTTCCAGCGTCTGAAAATCAATAACCACGCAGTGCGGCGTACCAATTTCATCCTGACGGCGATAACGCTTACCGATGTTTCCATTGTCATCCCACATAACGCGTCCAGGATTTTTCTTAGATAGGTTGGTGTAAATTTCACGCGCCTTCTCCACCAATTCTGGCTTGTTTTTGAGCAGCGGCGAAACGGCAAATTTAACCGGCGCCAAATGTTCTGGAAGCGCCAAATAAACGCGCTTACTGCCGTTCTGTTCATCCTCGCGATACGCACTCGACAAGACCGCCATCAGCGCCCGCTCGACGCCAAAACTCGGCTCAATCACGTGCGGCACAAACTTTTCATTCGTCCCCTTGATCGTATATTCCATACTTTTCCCGCTGACGCGCTGAATGTTCATCAGGTCAAAATCAGTCCGATACGCAATTCCCATCAGCTCTTCTTTGCCAATTGGAAAATCGTATTCAATGTCAATCGTTTTCTTACTGTAGTGTGCCCTGTCCTCTGGTGGAACATCCAACTCGTGAATATTATCAGGATTTAATCCCAATGCCTCCAAAAACTCGTGCGTCGACTTCAACAACTCATCAAACGCTTCCTGCCAATTTTCTGGATTGACAAAATACTCAATCTCCATTTGCTCAAACTCTCGGCTACGGAAAACAAAATCTCGCGGCGCAATTTCATTGCGAAACGCCTTGCCCTGCTGAGCAATTCCAAACGGCAAGTCTGGATAAAAACTATCAACAACGTTCTTAAAATTGGTAAAAATTCCCTGAGCGGTTTCTGGGCGAAGATATGCAGCGCTGTCTTCACTTTCGGTGGCGCCAACGCTCGTCTTAAACATCATATTGAACGTTCGCGATTTGCTTAGCGGATTTCCGTCTGGGCTTTTAATTCCTTTTTCTGCAATCACTTCGTCCATTTGCTCCATCGTCAAACCGTCAGCATCAACCCCATTATCTTTAAGGATATGATCCGTACGATAACGCCGATGATTAACCGTGTCTTCACACAATGGATCGACAAACGTATCCACATGCCCACTTGCCTTCCAAACTTTCGGATTCATTAAAATCGCCGCATCGACGCCATATATATCGTCGCGCTCGTCAACAAACATCCGCCACCATAAATTCATGATGTTTCGCTTCAATTGAACGCCCAGCGGACCGTAATCCCACGTTCCAGACAAACCGCCATAAACATCCGAACCCTGATAAATAAAACCGCGGCGCTTACACAGTCTAATAATATCTTCCATTTTTGCTTGACTCATCAAAAAAACCTTTCTCCATGTTGGAAACATGGCGATTCACATTATTACCTAAATTATACCATTTTACTGACAATTTTACACTGCCGCGTGTTGTCTGGCGGTCAACCAGCAATCATTTATAACCTCAGTTATTCCGCCGATTTGCGCCACATTCGCGAGTGGTTTTGCCTGAATCAGCCTCAGTAGCTTGATGGCGTCTGCGCCCAAATCGCCCTGCTCCGCCAATCTCAAACCTTTTTCCGCGCTATCGTACATATATTTTTTATCAGGAAGTAGCGCCGCCGTCGTTACGTCCGTTCGAAGATTCAGCTCATCTCCCAGCAAACTCGCGTATTGCAGATAAAACCACGTTTCAATTAATTTTTGGTTTATCGCGGGATTATTCAATTGCTCTAAAACTTGGCTCAGCACATAATACCACTCTGGTTCGTCAATGTTTTCACTCGCTGCAGAAACCAATTTCATCACCGAATACGCAAATTGCATCCGATCATAATCTTCCAAAATATGCCGATAAAAAGCCGACAATCGAGCGGAAGTTAATAGCCCCAAATCGCCCCGACCAGAGCGAATAACCACATCACAAATCGCGAATAATTCAATTCCACCCGCCAATTTACTGCGCTCGCGTCGCACGCCTTTTGCGATTACGCTACGTCGACCTTTTGGCGTTAATAATTGCAAAACTCTGTCAGCTTCGGCGTAATTCGTTCGCCTCAAAACAATTGCTTTTACTCGTTCACTCTGCCCCGTCATTTAGAACCTCGCGAAAAACCGCCCGCGCCTCATTCGGACGCATCGATGTTTTATCCAAAATCGCCTTCACGCCAAGCGGACGCAAATCGTCCATTTTAACGTCGATATTCGTACAAACCACAATTGGCAAACTCGCTAAATCTGCGTACGATCGCAGTTCGTTAAGCAGCGCAATCGCCGTTTCGCCAGCCAACAACATATCCAAAATCACCGCATCAGGTTGCCAATTATCAATAATTTCAATCGCCTGACCACCAGAAACCGCCACTCGACATTCCGCCCCGACATCCGCGGCAAACTTGCCCAGAATATCCGCCCAATTCTTATCATCCTCAACGATTAACAGTTTTTTCATATCAAACTCAACTGCCGACTAATTGGCATTTCTACATAAAAAGTTAGTCCATCGCGATGACGAATCAAACCAATTCGCCCATTCATCGCCCGCGCAAATTGATTTGCCACGTAAATCCCCAGCCCGCTACTTTCCGGCCTTGTTCGCACAGTTTTTCGCGTCTCCATTTCATCAAGTAAAAGCCGATATTCCCTCAAACTCATCATCGGCCCAAAATCTCGTACGCTCATTCTCACGGCATCTTTTGTCGCCTTAACCGAAACCTTAATCTCCGATCCGTCCTCTGTATACGTCAACGCGTTATTCAAAAAATTCGCCAAAATTCGCCCCAAAAGTGTTCGGTTTGCCAATATCAATTGACTATTTCGGCTGCTCTTAGGCCAGCTAACTTTTCGTCCGTAAAGCATTGCGTTGAACTTCGTTTCCATCGCTACTTGCTGACATAGAGCCAACGGATTGACCGGTTCAAGCGGAAATAACGACGGCGTTAAATTAGCTGAATTTGCCAAATCAATCGTAAGCTGCAACGCCTGCTCAGAAGTCCGAATAATTCGTTGCTGGATCTGAGTTTTATCGACAGAACTGGTTAAATCGTCGTCCAAAAGTAGCGCCAATTGCCTAATCAAAGCCAGCGGCGTTTTCAGCTCATGTGCCGCAACCAAAACGCTCGGCAATCCACCAAAATCAGCATCACTCCACTCTTTACCTGCCATACAATTCTAGTATAGCAAATATGTACTGGGTTTTTCTATTCAGAGATTTTTACAGTGCTCAATATAGCCTGGAAATCTGGCTTAAATGTATCTGCGTCGGTTGAAAAACGAATAGTTTTATCGCGAACCTTCATCAAAACCACAGAGCCTCGCAATTCTTTCTCAAACGTACCGTCAATTCGAGTTGCTGAAATTCCGTTAAACTCAGTACTACTTGAGGTCAATTCACCCTTCTTTAGTCGTGATTGATAATCATTCAGCACCGTATCCATATTCTTATTAATAATCTCTAGCCTCAGCGCAAACCGACTATTTTTATTAGTTGTCGAAGGAACTGAAACTGGATGAAGATAAGCTTTGTAATCACCTCTGTCACTACCGTCATTCGCTACATATACACTCCAAGTTTTTGGATACATGAACGACACTCGACCGTATTCAGCAGGACCAACAAATTCGATACGCGGGTTTTTTGCTTCTTCGGAAAATTTCTTCTGATCTGATTCGGCTTGTTCACTCTTCCCTTTAGCGACTTCAATTGCCACTTTACTATCAACACTGCTTTTTTCTCGGGAATATTGCATGTACGCCCAAATCGCCAAAGATCCAGCAATCAAAAACAATATCAGACAGCCGATTGTGCCGACCATCCAGCCATTAACTGAGCCACGCTCACTCTTATCTCTCGTCATCATATTGTAAAGTATAGCTTATGCTTTAATTGATGTAAAGATCCTACTCAGCATTAAAATCCTCGCTAAGAACCTCAATATCATGTCGCATATCTTCCAGCGTGGCAGTAATTTTTTTTGACAATTCTCTCGCCTCGATAAACCTCTGCTTTGCCTCATCCAGATTAAAATCATCGCCTTGAAACCACGCGATTCGCTCGTTCAATTCAGCCATCATTTGCTCAATTGTCATATCGTTGTTCACTATTCTCAATCCTCGCTTTCATAATTATATCTTTTGTTGTAATCTCTACAATATTACCAATCTGTAAATCACCCTTGATCATTGCATAACCACGACGCAGCGCCATTTCCGGATCATACTCAGCGATTACTTTTTGTTGCGACAATGTTGCATTTACAGCCGCATCCACGTGATTCGACCACTGTTTTAGCGCTTCTTTTTGCAACATTGTTGCATTAAGCGATTGTTCTTCGATAGCTCTACAAATTGAATCTTTCGCGTCAATTAGCCTGTAATGCAGATGTCGAATCACTTCTCGCTTATCAGGAAACAGCAATTGCGCAGCATTACTCGGCGTGGCTGCACGAACGTCCGCCGCCAAATCACATAAGCTTTCATCAATCTCATGACCAATTCCAGTCATTGTCGGAATACGACTACTTGCCATCGCCCGCACTAGTTTTTCATCGTTAAAACTTGCCAAATCCTCTGCACTACCACCGCCACGAATCAAAACAATCACATCTGGAGATTCTGACATTTGATTAAAATATGATATTGCTCGAACAGCTTGATCTGCAGCATTCGCACCCTGCACATTAACGTTGGCGACTACGAATTTCACGCCGCCCCAACGCTCACTGGAAATCTTCATAAAGTCGGCATATCCCGCCGCTTTTGTACTGGAAATAACAGCCACCCTCTGAGGATATTGCGGCAATGGACGTTTTTTCTCAGAATTAAACAAACCCTCAACTGTCAATTTTTGCTTCAAAAGATCAAAACTTCGCTTCAAGCTTCCCTTACCCAATGGGCGAATCTCTTGAACATTCAAACTAAAGGCACCTTTATCTCTAAGTACTGGCATCGCTCGAACGACAACTTTCATTCCATCTTCAATTGGCGTACGTAAATTGCTAAAACCAACAAAACACCGAACCAGCCCGTCGTCATCTTTCAGATCGAAAAAAGCGTATTTCGGAGGATAAGATTTGAAACTAGAAACCTCGCCCTCAACTTCAACCATCCCAGCAAAAGCCACATCAAAAGTTTGATTGACAATTGCTATGAAATTGCTAACACTAAATCTGGGGATCATCTGGCTTGCCGTATTTAATCAGTGCGTGTTGATAGAAAATATAGCCAAAAATAATCGTGCCAGTAAGTAAAATTGCTCGCGTCAAAATTATTCCAGCAATCGCCAAATCTGGCGGAGTGCCTGCCATACTTAAGAAAATAATCATAATGGTTTCATAAACTCCCGTCCCTCCAGGCGTAAACACGACAATTGCTGCCAATCCCGCCACGCCGTATCCAACCATCAGAATCGCCGGATTAACAAAAACACCCAGCGACAGAAACGCCACAGCAAACATTGCCACGTCAAAAACAGTATAGACAGTTCCCCAAATCATCGGTTTTATTAGAAGCTTCGGATGGTTGGACAAATCTTGAAAATCGTCCTGCATATCAACAAAAAACTCTTCGACTTTCTTCGACTTCATCACTCGACGTTTTTTACCTAAAGTGGCAATTTTTACTAGCGTATTAATAAACCTCGACAGCCCAGCCGCAGTTGCCTGCATGCGTCGCTTTGACGAAAACACGAAAATCAGACCAAACGTCAGCGCCAAAACCACGATAATCAGCAAGAAACTTGCCGCAACGATATAACGATTAACCTTACCGTCAATAGCCAGCGCCAGCACGGCAATCACCAACAAAACCAAAAGCGACAAAAATCCCGTAACGTAACGAATCACCTGTGCAAATGTCGAACGCGCCGAACTCACGCCAAGTTTATGCATTCGCCAAGTCGTATACGAAATTCCACTAACTCCGCCCGACGGAAAAATGTGATTGACCAAATTAAGCTCCAGCGCAATCCTCGTCTGCTCCAGCCTGGAAATATGATGAATCAGATTCTTCTCTCTTAAATACGAAAAAATCATTTCGCCGCCAGCGAAGTACACGATAATCTGAAACGGCAACAGTAAGAATAATAGCCATAAATCCGCGTGCAAAAACAAATTCCACGCCTTCACTAGCTCATGCCGAGATAGAAAAATTATTATCGCCAAAACCACCAACGTCAAAACGCTCATAATGGCTCGTGGCGATTTCAACAATTGCAACACCTTCGGTAACATAACCTTCATTATACCACGATAAATGTTATAATTACGACATGTTTATAGCTATTCTTGGCCGTCAACCAGAAATCTCTATCGCTGAATTAGAGGCGGTTTACGGTACTCAAAATGTCCAAAAAATCTCCAATCAAGCCGCCACGGTTAATTGCGACAATTTATCAATTGACAATCTCGGCGGAACGATTAAATGTGGACAAGTCATCACGAAGATAAAATCGCAAAAATCAGACCGCAATACCCTGCTCCAAGCCTCAAAAATTATTGTTGAAAAATACACGAAAAAACTTTCGAATAGTCAGAAAAAAATAACGCTTGGAATAAGTTTTTATGGCAATAAAACAGATCCGAGAAACGTCCAAAAAATCGGAATTATCTTAAAAAACAACTTGAAAAAATCTGGCGTTAGTTTGCGTCTAATTCCTAATAAAACCGCCGCATTGTCCACTGCGACTTCTCACAATAATAAACTCGGCAGGTCTGAGGCGAAAATTGAAATTATCATAGCTAAGAACGTGTACGGAGATTTGGTAATCGCTGAAAGTCGTGGCGCGCAAAATATCAATTCATACACTCAGCGCGACCGTGGACGACCAAAGCGCGACGCCTTCGTGGGAATGCTTCCGCCTAAGCTTGCGCAAATTATGATTAACCTGTCTGGCGCAAAACCTAATGATTACCTCTGGGATCCGTTTTGTGGCACAGGAACAGTATTGCAAGAAGCTGCACTTATCGGCGTGAATGCTTATGGCAGCGATTTGAGCGATAAGATGATATCTTACACGACCGAAAATATGAACTGGGTAGAAAAAACTTTTTCGACAAACACTTTCTGGCAAGCGCATCAGGCTGACGCTACCTCTGTAAAATTGACAAATGAACAGAAGGAACGGATTTCTCGCGTTGTTTGTGAAACATATTTGGGTCAGCCGTTTTCCGCTCCGCCAAGTCCAGAAAAACTACACGAAGTAGTCGGAAATTGTAATCACATAATTAGCGATTTTCTACAAAATATCCGCTCGCAAATTCGCCCAGACACGACGCTTTGCATAGCTGTTCCAGCGTGGCAAAATCACGAAGGTAAATTCACTCACTTGCCTCTGATAAAAAATCTTAAAAGACTTGGATATCAGCAAATTATCGATAAAAACCTCTTATATTACCGTGAAGATCAAGTTGTTGCCAGAGAAATATTGGTATTAAAACCAACAGATATAGCCAAAACCGCTTGACAACTGGCTTTATTTTCGATAAACTAGAACAGATTGTTTTATAGAAACTATAAGGAGTAAAGAATGTCAAAGGTTAAAGCTGGTGGTTCTAGTAAGAATATCCACAACAATGCTGGTCAACGTCTTGGCGTTAAGCGATTTGGCGGTCAAAAAGTTTCCGCTGGAGAAGTTTTAGTTCGCCAAACTGGCGCCACAAAGATCGCTGGTGACGGCACATACGTTAGCCGTAATTTTACCATTCATGCTGCAAAAGACGGTGTGGTTGGCTTTAAATCGGTTAAGAAAACCAAGTTTACTGGCAAATCAGAGCGCCGAACGCAAGTTGTTGTTCTTTAATTGGTAAAAA
>CBDEJQ010000032.1:0-9224 GCA_965240135.1 uncultured Candidatus Saccharibacteria bacterium | reverse complement strand
GATCAAGCATGAAACGAGATTTCAATTGTCAATTACATCTTCTATCAACAACTAAAACCTCGCTTCATGCTTAAGTTTCGTCTTAATCTTATAATCTTACATCTGCTTGTCAAGGTACGCTTTCGGACAAGGATTTACTCGACTTGTCAACAAAAGCCAATGTTATTTATATCACGCGATAATATTTAAGTCAAGAGAGATTGGCGTAAAAATAGGATTAAGCGAGTTTTTCGGCGTTTTTGGCCTGCTTGTAGGCTTTGGTGACTGGCGCCAGACCGCGCGCAACGCGTTCACGATTGGCCTTTAATTGCTTTTCGTCGCGGAAAGACATTTTAATTGGCGTTCCCGCAAAATTGAAAGCCTCACGCAGAGTTCGCTCCAGATAACGCTTGTAGCTCCAGTGGACAAATTTCAGATTGCTACCGTAAATAACAAACCACGGCGGAGCAACGTCAGTCTGGACAATGTAGCGCAGTTTCGGGTGCGAGTTTTTCAGACCAGCTGGCGGATGTGCGGCGATGGCTTTCTGTAAGATGTCGTTTAAGGCGCGAGTTTTACATTCTTGGCGACGACGCTTATAGATATCAAGCGCCAGGTCAAACAATTTGGCAACATTCTGCCCTGTGACGGAAGAGGTGAATATTAACGGCGCGTACGGCGTGAACTTGAAGTTATAGCTGATTTGTGGTGCGATTTCATCGTGCGTGTAAGCGTCTTTACCTTCGACGGAGTCCCATTTGCTGACGACCAGAACAAGCCCCTTGCCCGCCTCGTCAATAATTCCAGCTAGGCGCTGATCCAATTGAACGTTAAGCTCGTTGACGTCCATAAGAAGCAGGCAAACGTCGGCTTCGTTTATGGCTTGCATTGTGCGAAGAACTGAGAACTTTTCAATTCCCGTTTCTTGCTTTCCTTGGCGGCGAACTCCAGCGGTGTCGAGTAGTTCAATCGTCTGGCCGTGATAACGAACTTGAACGCGGTTTACGTCGCGAGTCGTACCCGCAACGTTGGCGACGATGGCCTGCTGCTTGCCCGCTAAGGTATTGAATAGATTACTCTTTCCGACATTCGGGCGGCCGATTAGCGCAACGCGAATAACGTCATCAGGTGCGGTTTCGGTGGCTGGCGGAATAAGTTCGGCAATGCTGTCGAGAAGCTCCGAAATGCCGATACTATGCTCGGCAGAGGTCTTTATGATGTTTTTAATGCCGAGTCGTTTGAATTCGTCAATAGAAAGAGAGCCTTTTAAGTCTGCTTTATTGGCGATTAAAATGACTGGCTTGCCGCTTTTTAGAGCTTTTTTGGCCAATTGTCGATCGGCGTCGGAAGGATATACGGTGGAGTCGACGGTTACGAGGATTACGTCGGCAGCGGCAGACGCGTCAGCAATTTGGTCCTGAATGGTCGCCTCGAATTCGTCCTCGGCAGTTTTCAGTCCGGCTGTGTCGATGAGCCAAAATTGCGAATAGTCATCTGACGGCGCAGAATCTACGTTGCGTCGTTTGTACGAAACTTTACCAACGACATTGTCGCGTGTCGTGCCAGCTTCCCTGGCGACTATGGCCGTGTGAGAGCGCGTCAAGCGATTGAATAATGAGCTTTTGCCGACGTTGGCTTGCCCGATGATGGCGACTGTTGGTAATTTAGACATGATTATAAATTATATCATTTTTTAGCTATTTCGACTATTGTATTGGAGGTCTCTTCTATTTTTATTAAATGCAACAGCTATAACTCCTTTGGGATTATTGTGATGATAATTGATACGATTACTGCATGAGCGTGCTATCTTTGTATAATCTAATGGAGCAATCTGACCGTCTTTATTAAACGGTCGAAGCTGGAGATATTCTGTGTTAACAGTTCCGTCTGTTTTAAATACTAGTTTGTCTGCGATATATACACGAGAACCTTCTGTCTGTTTTTTGGATATGATTACGCCACCGCCTTTTTCTAGGTCAAGCAGATAGTAATTACTGCCGTCTATTGTGGGTAAAGTTTCCAGATCTAGAGATTCTGCTATTTCTTCTAGCTTAACAACTAATTTTGCATAATCTGATATTTGCTTCTCGGTGATGTCTATGGGGAGTTCTCTCTTTTTTCCTGAATATACTTCGGTTATCTTGTCATGTCCATACTCAGTATCAGCTTTAAGATCTGCGCATATTCCGTTTAGGGATATTCTGGCTAATTTCCTTGACAATTCTAATTTATCACGTGTGTTTAGTGTTTCCATTTTACAATTATACTTTCTGTCAAATTTAACATAAAAGCTATATTACAATATTTACTGTAAAATGTAAAGAGCCGCGGAGTAAATTATGAATTTGTGAATTTCTCTTCTCGCCATTCGCCTCTCTTGAGGTCGCCGAGCGAATAATTGCTAAAGTTTGTTCTATGGAGTTTTTTAACAGTGTAGCCTAACGCATCGAAAGTTCGCCGAATTTGACGATTCCTTCCCTCACTCATTTCCACTATCCAACGACAATCATCACCTTCGTGTTGTCTTTCTAGCGTCAATTGACTGCGTCCGTCAGGAAGCTGCACGCCAAAATCATTGATCATTTGGCGATGTAGAGGTTGTAATGGTTTGTCGATTGTAACGAGATATCGCTTGATCTTGTAAAACGACGGATGTGTCATGCTGTGAGCAAAATCGCCGTCGTTCGTCATTAGAATCAGCCCAGAGCTGTCTTTGTCCAGGCGACCAACGGGTTTTAAGTGGTGAAGGTTTTTTGGTAGCAATTTGTAGATTGTCGGAACGCCGCCCTGAGAAGCGCGCGAACAAAGATATCCAGTTGGCTTGTGTAGGATAATGAGCTGTTTGGATTGTAATTCTAGCAATTTGCCGTTGTAGGAAATTTTATTTGCGTCAGAAATTTGTTGACCCAATCTGGCGGGCTGACCGTCAATAGTAATCTTCCCTTTTTCTATCAATTCGTCGGCTTTTCGGCGAGAAATGCCCAAGCACAGCGCCACAAATTTATTGAGGCGCCAAGATTCTTGCTTTGTGTCTGGGTTTATCATTGTTGTGGATTTATCGGTGGAAATTGTGTCGGCTGAGGCGTTTCTGATGGTTGATGTGGGATATTTTGCTCCTGAGGTTGTGATTGGGCGATAGGCGTTGAGTTAACCTGTTCAATAGGATTTGGTGCTGGCTGAGGCGTCGAAACCGGTTGCGGTGCTGTAGATTGCGCTGGTTGAGGAATAACTTGTGTATTGTCCAATTCTTGTGCCATAAGCTTGGAAATATCTACAGAATTCTGGGAATTGTCAGCTGGCAAAGGCTGAATAATGCGGTCACCAAGCCCTGATGGTCGTGGTGCGGGCGATGAAAATGGCGCCATGGGCTGTGGTAGAGTTGTTGGCTGGGGCTGAGGTATCGAAACCGGTTGCGGTGCTGTAGATTGCGCTGGTTGAGGTAGCGGTTGTGGTGCTGGGGCGAATATCTGTTGCGGATGTTGTTGTATGAGCGGATTCACTGCAGGAGTCGTTGGCGTTGCAGCGGGGGCGGCTGGTTGCGGCGACAATGAAGAAATATCAGGCCTAGTAACTGGCTGCGGCGCTGCTGGAGTTGGTTGAGGTGTTGGAGTGGCTGGCTCATATGCATGAGCTGGTTGTGAAACTGGCACTGGATTTGTACCGACTCCCGGAAGATCTCCCAAGGTTTCGTGAACTGCCCTCACGACATCTTCTATTCCTACCTGAGACTTCACCAAGTATTTATCAGCGCCAAGCTGCTCGCCGCGCTTCCTTTGATCTTCTGATGACAGTGCGGTCATAATAATAACTTTAACGTCTTTTGTTTCTGTCGTTGAGCGTAAGATGTCCAGCATATCAAAGCCAGAGATTTTTGGCATCATCACGTCGCTTAAGATTAATCGCGGACGTTCTTTAATTGCCATGGCCAGAGCTTCTTCGCCGTCGCCCGCCGAAACGATATCGTAGCCCTCCGCCAAAAGTCGTACGCCATAAATTTCGCGTAAACTTTTGTCGTCCTCAACCAATAAAATTTTTGTCATATGTTTATACTATACTGAAGTTTTGACAAAAAATCCATAGTTCTTATGGTTATTATTCGCGGCCAGGTATGGACAATTGCTGGCGCTTTTTGCGCAACTCTTCCTCAATTTCAGCCAGCGTCGGCTCGGAAGAATTTCTGGCTGGTTGTGGAATTTCTGGCTGGGTCGTCGGGATTGCGGGTGTGGTTGGAGCTGGATTTTCTGGAGTTGCGGTTGCGATTGGATTTGAATCGACAATCTCGCTATTATTTTCAGTTACGACATTTTCCGCCTTCTCTTCTGCGGCAATTTCAGTTCCTTCTGGAATAGTAGAATCTGGCGTTGAATCTTTAGGACTTTCAACTTCTGCAGACTCTAATCGCTGCTTGGCTTCCGAACTATTCATACGAGGAATTTCCAGATAGAAAGTACTCCCCTCTTTATATTTGCTTTCAACTCGCAAGTTTCCAGACATCGCCTCGGCCAAGCGGCGGCTCAAATATAGCCCCAAGCCAGTTCCGCCAATTTCTCGCGTGTCAGAATTGTCCACTCGATAAAATTTCTGGAACAAGTGCGGAATATCTTCGGCGGGAATGCCGATACCGCTGTCTTTTACGCTTATGGAAATCTGCTTATCGTCGCCGGTAATATTGACGACAACTTCGCCCGACGGCGTGTATTTAATGGCATTCTCAATTAAATTACTGACAACTTCCCTAAAATGGTCAGGATCAATATTGGCATAAAAAATCGGCTGCAGAGACTTCTCTTTACTCTCGCCAACTATGTCTGGCATAAAGATGTAATTGAGTTGCTTCTCGCTGGCTTTCGTCGCTAAACCATCAAAAATATCCTTCAAAAATTCGTTTACGTTGATGATCTTCGGGTTATTTTTCATTCGCCCATCTTCTATCTTGCTGATATCAAGGAGATCTTGGAATAAGCGCCCCAAATGCTGGGCTGACTCGTGGGCTTTGGTGATGAAATCTCGCGCCTTTTCGTCAATATGTGCGGTGGCTGGATTTAATGCCAGTCCCAAATATCCCTCAATTGACGCAACTGGCGTGCGCATCTCGTGGCTGGCGGTGGAGATGAACTCGGCTTGCTCGCGTTCCTCGGCTTTTTCTTTGGTGATGTCGCGAAAAACTACGATAACCCCTTCGCCCTCAGTGCCGACTGGAGAGCTGACAATTGAAACTAAAATTCGCTTTTCGGAGCTGGTTAATAGGAATAATTTATCGTTATGAGTTGGTTGGTTTTTTGATAATGATTGGGCTATTGGATTCTCGAGTTCTTCTACATCTTTTCCGTCTGAGGTGACGAGTTTTAAGACGCTTTTCCAGTTAAGCCCGAGCGCATCGCCTTGGTCCCAGCCGATGATTTGTTGAGCGGATGGATTTATCAGTTCGATGTTGCCGTCTTTGGAGATCGCCAGAACGCCGTCGTCGATGGCATTGATCACCACATCAGACTTACTTTCAACGGCGGAAAGTTTATTCTTCAAGCTGGATGTGTTGTCATCAGTTTTTTGGCGGCGAATCCATAAAACAAGGCTGAAAATCAAAGGCAAAAATCCGAAGAAGAGGTAGCCGATGATGAATTGTATGTTTATTCCTTGTTGAACACTGGTAGCTATAATTTGCAGAATAACCAAAAGCCCCATTATTCCTGAGATTATTGCGCCGAAAAATCCTGCGAATATTGCTACGATAATCCACATAACCAGGAATGGTGAAACGACTCCGCCGCTGGTAATTATGGTGGTCGTGGCGACGGCGACGGTTAATAAATATACAAAAATTCCGATTTCAGTTTCGTGTTTTCTAGGAAGCCAAAAACATAAAATCAGCACAATTAAGCTGCCGATTCCTGCCACGCTAGCTGCCAAATCTGAGACCGATAATCCGATTGGTAGTTGATAGCCGGTCGGTATGAATCGTGCCCATGCGTATAAAAGAATGATTGTGAAACAGCTCAGTAATGCCACTTCACACAATCTCCTTAGCCAAAATCTGGAAATTGCGTGAGGCTTAAAGTAAATCCCGCCCTTTTTCATGCTTTTATTATGGCGAATTTTCGGAAAAATCTCAAGTGATAAACGTGGTATACTAACTCTATGAATCATGATCAGCACAACGACCAAAGTAGCCCAGCTTTTAAACGAACTGTGGTCTTTGTGATAATTTGTATCATCTCAGCGAACCTCATTGGTGCCACGTCTGATATATTTAAGTCGTTCATTGGTCCTTTGGGTCACATCTTAGGGGCGTATGCTATCATACTCGCTTGTATTTCAATCTATTGGTATAAAACTGGACGATATTGGATTACTGATAAAGTTTCAAAAGTCTTGGTTGCCATTGGATGTGCGACGGTCATATTTTATGTATTAGTCATCTTTTTACGATTCGGGCTATTTTTCCTCATTGCTAATAAAGATACACTTATCGTAAAAGTCTTATCGACTATTGGTATGATCAATTTATATTTCTCTCCTATTGTTATTTCTCTGGTCGTTTTAATATATAGCTCTTGGGCTATGCTGTCTTATCATAAAAAGTCGACGTCTAACATAGAGAAAAAGTAGACAAGCCTTCCCTTCTCGTGGTATAATCCATGGAGTTACGGCCCTATCGTCTAGCGGTTAGGACACCAGGTTCTCATCCTGGCAACCCGGGTTCGATTCCCGGTGGGGTCACCAAGAATGTCATTTTAGAGTCTGTAAGAAGGGCTCTTTTTTCTAATTTGAAGACAGTCGATAGCTTTTATTGAGCTATGGTATAATAGGCGAAATAGTAAATTGGGGAGAGTTTTTTGTGGTTCAGTCTTTAGGCAAGCTAGAAAAGGTAAATATCAGAAAAATATGGGAGCATGAAGCTTTGTCGTTTACTCCATGGCTGGCTCATCCAGATAATTTATCTTTGCTAGGTGACGCCTTAGGAATAGAATTCAACACGGAAAACATAAAAACCGAAGTTGGTGTCGGCGATTTTAATGCGGATATAGTTACGGCTGATTACTCTGATAGGGCGATTATAATTGAAAATCAATTAGAGCGTACAGACCACGATCATCTTGGCAAGTGTATTACTTACGCGGCTGGGATTGGCGCTGAAACAATCATATGGATTGCAAGTAATATTCGTGATGAGCATAGGCAGGCTGTCGAGTGGTTGAATTTTAATTCTTCTGATAAAATTAATTTCTTTTTGGTTGAGCTTGAGGCATATAAAATCGGCGACTCCAAGCCAGCCCCGCACTTTTTGGTTGTTGAAAGTCCTAATGAATGGACAAAGGTTGTGCGCAGCCAGAATAATAGCAATAGCAGTGTGTCTGAAGTGAAACTGCGGCAGCAAAGATTTTTTGAGATGGTGCGAGATTATGGACTGGAGCATTCTAAGAAGGTCCTTAGCTGGCAAAAACCTCGACCTCAACATTGGTATACGATCAGATATGGGGGCAAGGCTCATTTTAACGTGTTAGCCAATACTAGAGAAAAGTGTATTTATATAGAGTTATACATTGATGGAGGCAAGGATTCGGACGCGCAAAATAGGCTAATTTTCGATAATATCTACAAAGATAAAGATAAAATCGAGCCTGAAATCGGCGAGTTGATATGGTACGACAAAGATGATGCTCGCATGAAGCTTATACGTTATCGTATAGATAAAGATCCTGCCGATGATAAAGAATCTGAAGAGGCTTTGCCACTTGTTATAGAAAAACTGGATCAGTTTATATCTATATTTCCGAAGTACTGGAAAAATATATAGTTAAGCTGACTATGCGTAGGATTAAAGATTATCGCTACTCATCTGTTTAACGACATCTATCAAATTCCGCGGCGTAATGTCGGCTTTAATCAGATATCCATCGACGCGACTCATGACAGATTTACGCGAAGCCTCGTCTTGCTCAAAATTGGTCATAATCAAAATCTTACTATTCGGAACCAAATCGACATTATTATTTCTCAGCGCGTCTAAAATCTGGTCACCGCGTTGCTCTGGTAGCATCAAATCTAAGATTATCAGGTCAAAAGTTTGGTTACGCGCCGCCACTAGCCCGTCGTTCCCGTCAACCACCCACGTCACGTCATATCCCGCTTTTTGCAGACTTCTGACGTACATTTCGCCAATAAATCGGTCATCTTCCACGCATAAAATTGTCTTTATCATAATTCCTCCTAGCCCTTATACATAGCGTGATTTTTTATCCAGCCGCCGCCCTTTCGTATCAATTGGTTATTTAATTGCCCGTCTTCTAACAATCTGTCTTTAACTGTAGCATAAATTGGCAAAGTGAACGAGAAAACCGAGCCTTCGTTTTCGCGGGATCGAGCGATTATCGAGCCGCCGTGAGATTCGACAAAGGCTTTGCAAATGTAAAGTCCAATTCCCGTCCCAGCCACAGCCTCGCGTGATCGGTGTGATCGATAGAACTTGTGGAACAAATTGTCCACGACATTCGCTGGCATTCCAATTCCGTTATCGGCAACAGACACTTCCACGAAGTCGCCCTTTTTCTCCGCGGAAACGGTTACGGACCCGCCCTCAAAACTGTATTTAATAGCATTGTCAATTAGATTACCAATTACTTCCCCGATACTTCCGTGATCAGCGGCCACGGTTGGGAGATCGTCTGGAATATTGACATTAAGCATTCTATGCTGAGTCGAGGCGCGAAGTTGCATATCATCGGCAATCGAGGCGTAAATATTAGCGACAGTATCTTCCAGCAGATAAACCTTCAAGTGGTGTCTATCATATCTGGCAACGTTAAGAATATTGTCAATGTAGCTAGACAAGCGATTGGACGAAACGACCAACCTATCAAGAAGCTGTCTTTCGTCGCCCTGCAAGCGTCCAGCAAACTCTTCGTTGATAATATCCAGATAGCCACGAATAACTGTAATCGGTCCGCGAAGTTCGTGGGCGGCAAATGAGATGAAATTGAGGTCCTCTTCTTCTGGCAAATATCCTTTAGACTTGTCGATGAGGAAAATGACAGTTTCGGCGGCGGCGCCTTTCTCAAATGAAGCCACAATGTCGAATATTCGCGTTTTTTGGATGATGTCAGGGTCCGTACTAATGCGTTGCCAGCGATGTTCGGCTTTAATTTTCTCATTGGAAATTTCGTGAAGCCAATCGGAAATGCTCGGTTCGTTTAGAAAATCAAGCGCCAGAAAATCCTCGCCTTTTGCGTTCCTGGAAATCGGGG
>CBDEJQ010000031.1:0-15258 GCA_965240135.1 uncultured Candidatus Saccharibacteria bacterium | reverse complement strand
ACTCCATACCAAATGCCACCAAAAAAGAAAATGAGCAAAGGTGCTCTATGGGGGATCATCGGCGGAATAATTGGACTAGTCGTAATTATCGTTGGTGTAGTCCTGGCTGTTTTACTGCTAAGTGGTCCAAGCAAGGCGGATTATAAAGCTGCTGGAGAAAAGTTGAATGATGTGATTAAAGTATACAACGAGACTTCTATATCACTTTCATATGTTTCTACCTCAGAAACCAAGTCTTCGTTAGAGTCTACTCGCAAGAAACTTGCTTCAACAAAGGAAGAAGTCAATAATCAATTAACTGAGATCGGCAAGATGAAAGCCGTCACTGGCGACAAAGAGGTTCGTGAAAAGTATGATGCTTTGAAAAATAAGCTAGGTAAGTTTAACGATGCTATAGATGCCTTTGATGAAGTTTATGGAAAGATACTTCCAGCAGTAGCTGATTTTTCTGATAGTAGTAACAGCTCTAATATATCTACCTTAGAGAGTGCAGTTAAGAAAGCTCGACAGGATCTTAAGGGTGCAGACATTAAGAATGAGCACAACAAGAAATTCGTCAAGGACTTTACTGCTCAATTGGAAAAGCTTGAAGAAATGTTGCCAAAAGTTGCTGAAATGAAATCTGATTATAAAAAATACGACTCTAACTATATCAGTGATTTTTACGACACTCTTACTGCGATACAGAAGACTGCTCGCGAATGGTCTTCGGGACTACAAAAAATAGCAGAAGAGGGCGAAATTAAGAGTGAATTAAACGACCTAGGAATTATATTGGCAGACAAGGTAAATAAATAGTTCTGCTAAATATCAGAAGCGCCTCGTCTTTGCGGGGCGTTTTTTGATAGAATAAATATATGGACAAGCAGACTAAATTGGACGCGCTGGCGGAAGAAATTGTAAAAGAGAAGGTTTGCTCGGATTTGGCGGATCAGGCGACGCAGCTTGTTATGGGCGATGGAAATCCTGATGCTGATATCGTTTTTATTGGCGAAGCGCCAGGGAAGAATGAAGATTTGCAGGGCAAGCCGTTTGTTGGTGCTGCGGGAAAATTCCTTGATGAGATGCTAAAATCTGCTAATTTACAGCGGTCAGATGTGTACATTACTAACATAGTTAAATATCGACCGCCGAATAATCGCGACCCATTGCCAGAGGAAAAGCGTCAATTTTGGCCATATTTACTCAGGCAATTAGAAATCATTCAGCCAAAGGCCATTCTGACTTTAGGGCGGCACAGCGGCGGCGGATTTATTCCAGGATTGCAGATCAATAAAGAACACGGTCATCCGCGTAAAGTGCGTTTGCACGAGCTTGAATTCGTGGTGATTCCGTTATATCATCCGGCGGCTGCGCTTTATAACGGCGGCATGCGTCAGACTTTAATTGACGATTTTATTCAGGCTGTGGAACTTGTGAAGAAGAACAGCGACGTTTAATCAGGCAATTACTTGCAAAAGTTTCCCAGACGTAGTATAGTGGATAGTCGATATCTATTATATCTAAGTCGAGAAAGGATTTGTATGAGATTATCGGGAGCTGTTGAACAGGCGTGCTGTATTATGGCGATCCTGGCGGATCCAAAAAGGACGACGCCGGTAACTAATGACGCGCTGGCGGAAAAGATGTTGGTTTCGCCGACGTACCTGAAGAAAATTAGTCGAAAATTGGTAATAGCAAAGCTAATCACTTCAACACAGGGAACTGGTGGCGGATTTATTTTAGCGAGAAAAATGAACGAAGTTACGTTGCATGATGTTGTCCTTGCAATTGAAGGAGAATCGCCATTTTTCCAACCTCAGGGAATTGTTGAGAGAGTTTTTCAATCACGTCCTCGCCAGGTGGAAATTGGCATGAATATGATAGAAAAGGTTTTTTCTGAAGCACAGGAAAAGTGGAGTGAATATTTGAAAACTGTGACGCTGGAAGATGTCGCAAAGGAGGTCGCACATGATTAAAAATAAGATGTTACAAGCCGAATGGAAGCATTTGTTTAATAACAAAATATTACTGATATCCATGGCTGTGATTTCGTTTATCCCGATTTTATATAGTGGATTTTTCCTAGGCTCAATTTGGGATCCGTACGGACAAACAAAAAACTTGCCGGTGGCGTTTGTGAACGAAGATAAGGGCGCCAGCTTAAATGGCAAATCACTGAATGTCGGCGAATCTGTCGAGAAAAAACTGAAAGATAATCACGATTTGGGCTGGGAGTTTGTTAGCAAACAACAAGCAGACGAAGGCGTGAATAGCGGGCATTTTTATGCAGTGGTAACTATTCCGTCTGATTTTTCGCAGAAAGCGGCGTCAATTACCGAATCTGAGCCTCAACAAGCGGTTATTAATTTTACGACCACGCCAGCGAAAAACTATATTGGTTCGCTAGTCAGCAACCAAGCTGCCGCCAAGGTCAAATCTTCGGTGTCTGAGCAAATCACTCAGGCGTACGCTAAGGGAATTTTGGAGAATTTGGATAAGCTTGGAATAGGGCTGGATGTGGCAGCTAACGGCGCGTCAACTTTGCACGACGGATTAGGACGATTGCAATCTGGCACACAAACATACGTCGGCGGCGTTAAACAATTAGCGGTAAATCAGCAATCCTTGACTGGCGGGCTGGCGCAACTCAGTGACGGTTCTCGTAAATTGCAGGCGGGATTGGGGCAATTGTCGAACAATTTGCCGACCGAATCTCAATTGTCACAATTATCTGACGGCATGAAACAATTGCAATCTGGCATAAATCAGTTAAATGCCAGCGTGAGCAATCCATCGCCAGCTCTCGTGGCTCAGCAAAACAAGGTAAAAACGGACGCGCAAACTTTGGCGCAAACAATGCAAGCTTCAGCGCCCGACTTGTTGGCAGCAGGCGGCACTTTGCAGACTTTAGGTACGCAAGCAGCCGCTTCTGGCAGCAATTCTACGACGATAAGTTTGCCGCAAATCAGCAATATTTCTCGAGCATTCACGAAAACTCAGACAATTATCGCGCAGACGACGACATTGCTTGGCGATCTTCAAGTGCTAACTCAGCAATTATCGGCGCAACAAACGCAACTTCAGGCTGGAGTTTCTGCATTAAATAACGGCGTGAATCAATTGACACCAAACGCGATCACCGCATTTAACGGCTACAACAGCGTGCGATTTGCGAATAATCAATTGCTGGCGGGCTCGGCAAGCTTAACAAACGGCTTAAGCGAAGCAAAATCGGGCAGTCAAAAATTGGCGAATGGCGCGAGTTTATTAGAAAGTCGCTCGGGCGCGTTAATTGACGGAACTTCGCAACTAGCAAGCGGCGCGGATACGCTGGCGAATAAATTGGCAGACGCCTCTAATCGCATAAAAATTCAACCAACTGGCGCTATGACTCAGCAGCAAATTGCGAATCCAGTGAAGTCGGAAATGACCGAAAAGGGCAATGTTCCGAACTATGGCTACGCTTTGTCGCCGTATGTTTTGTCGCTAAGTTTGTTCGTTGGGGCAATTGTCCTGAATGTTATTTATCCGATTCGCAAAACTTTTTCTGAGCAGGAAAGTGCGATTCGTTGGTGGCTATCCAAAGCTTCGGTGGCTGGCGTGGCGGCCTTTATACAGACAACGATTTTGATGTTGGTGATGGTGTTTTTCTTAGGGTTAACTCCAGAGCATCCAGCGCATTTCATCGGGGCAATTTATCTGACGTCGTTTGCGTATATGTCGATTGTGTCGCTTTTGGTGATTGTTTTGGACAATCCAGGGCGATTCCTAGCGATGGTTCTTTTGGTGCTTCAATTGGGTTCCAGCGAGGGAACGTTCCCAATCCAAACTGCCAACGGATTTTTCCAAGCAATTAATCCGCTAGTGCCGATGACTTACTCGATTCGCGCATTGCGTCAGGCTATCTCGGGCGGGCTAGATAACGCATTTTACGGCGGCAGTATGTGGGTTTTAGCTGGATTCTTGTTGGTGGCTAATTTATTGACAATCGGCTTCTTCGCTTATCGTGGCAAGCGTAAATTCGCACACACGTCGGTGGATGGCGACGATTAATTGACCTCTGTTATAAAACATTGTTCTTTGACAAAAAATGAGCGGTTTGCTAATATAAGAGTACTAACTAGAGGAATTTACATCAGTTCACCTCTATACCTGGTTTTTGAATTATATTGTAATAAAAAAGGAGTATAACAATATGGGTCAGCGGCGACTAGCAACACCGCAAAAAGACGACGCCAACAAGCGTCCGCAGTCAAAGAAAAGTAACAATGCAGTTTTGAATAGTACAACTACTCGTAAGGGTGAGGTTTTTAGAGCTCAGCGACGAACAAGTGAGAATGTTAATCTCAGGGCTTCACAGCACTTGATTGATATTCCGGTAAACAAGTCAGTTTACAACGGATACGGCGGCGAGCAATTTAGCGCCAAAATGCAACCAAAACCCGTTCGCGGTGGTCAGCCGAAACTTCGGATTATTCCGATTGGTGGCGTGGGCGAAATGGGAATTGGTAAGAATATGAACGCTATCGAATATGATGATGAGATTATCATCGTAGATATGGGCTTTCTGTTCCCAGGCAGTGATTATCCAGGCATCAATTACATCACGCCGGATATTACTTGGCTGGAAGAGAATAAGCATAAGATTAAGGCGCACGTATTTACACACGGACACCTTGATCACATTGGTTCGTTCCGTCACTTCATTCATCGTATTCCAGCGCCAGTTTATGGCTCTAAGTTTACGATTGGCATGCTTGATCGAACGATGGACGATTCAGAAGTGGATTTCAAGCCGGATTATCGAGTGATGGATCCGCTGAGTCACGAAATTGTTCAAGTTTCTAAGCATTTTTCAATCGAGTTGGTGCGAGTTAACCACTCAATTCCTGACTCTACTGCGGTGATTATTCGAACTCCGATGGGTGTAATTGTCGATTCTGGTGACTGGCGATTTGAGGAAAGTCCAGTTGACGGTCAAAAGTTTGACCTTGAGCGACTTACGGAAGTGGCTTCAAAAGAAGGTATTTTGATGTTTATGAACGAGTCGACCAACTGTGAATCGGCTGGCACGCACACACATACGGAGTTTGATATTCAGTATTCCATCGGTCAGGTGATGGACAAGTTTAGCAGTAGCCGAGTAATTTTAAGCTGTTTCTCGTCGCAGGTGCATCGCTTGCAATTAATTTTGGAAGAGGCGCATAAGCACGGACGCAAGGTGGCATTTGCTGGATTCTCGATGATTCAAAACCTAGAGGTGGCGCTGCGTTCGGGGACGATTAAGATTCCTAAAGACACCATTATGAAGATGGAAGATATTGTTAAATTACCAGATAGTCAAATTGCCGTAGTTTGTACTGGCTCGCAGGGTGAATTTAACGCCGTCTTAAATCGAATGGCGACGGGCGCTCATAAATATATGAAAATTAAGGGTTCGGATGTCGTGGTGTTTAGTTCAAATCCAATTCCTGGCAATGAAAAAAGCGTGGTGCGAACGGTTGACGGTCTGATGCGCGAGGGTTCTGACGTCATTCAGAACGGCAAAACTCACTTGACGGGAATCGGTCCTCTGCATTTGTCGGGTCATGGCTATTATGACGATCACGTCAAGTTGATTAACGCGCTTAATCCAACTTATTACATGCCAATTCACGGTGAATTCCATATGTTGGTGCATAATGCTAGGTTGGCGGAAAAAGAATGCGGAATTCCTCGCAAGAATATTTTTGTGTGTGATGCTGGAGATATTATTGAGATTGATATTGAAAGGCAAGCAAAGAAGGCTGGGCGAATTCACGTTGGTGGCGTAATGTACGATGATACTGGTGCTGTTGTTTCTGAGGTTGTGCTGAAAGACCGCATTCACATGTCGCAAGAGGGAATGTTTGTTGTGGTGCTGACTGTACAGCGTGGCACGGGACGATTATTGACTAGCCCAGATATTATTTCTCGCGGATTTATTTACTTGCGCGACTCTGAAGAATTGATGAATATGATTCGCCAGTACTTGAAGCAAAAAGCGGCGCGTAGTTTTTCTGGCAAATATGATTTGGACGTGATCAAAAAAGAAATTAAAGATGAGATTACGCATATATTGTACGATCAGACTCGCCGAACGCCGATTGTCATTCCAGTGATAAATGAAGTTGGTGGCTTAAAGTCTGTTAAGTCGGCAGCTACACCAACGTATTCTGCCGTGAAATCGCCAGCGCGCGGTAAAAAACCTGCCTCAGACGAGCCAAAGATGACTCTTCCAACTGCACCACGCCGCCGTTTTCCGCAGCGTCAAGTACCAGATACTGAAGCCAATGACACGAAGGCCAGAGAGCGACAGAACGCGCGCCCGTACTAGGGTTCTAGATTGATTTTACTGGTAAATTATGCTATAATACTAAACGTATTAAATTGATTTTACATCTGTTAATAAGTGTAAAATCAGTGTATAATAAAAACGATTATGGCAAAAAAGCGAAAGAGCACGAAAAAATCCGCACCAGCCAAGCCGCAGCATAGTTTGCCGGCGGGTTTTTGGTCACAAGTTGGCGCGGTGATGCTTATTCTTTTGTCGTTACTACTTGTCGTATCGTGGTTTGGTGTTGGTGGTCCGGTTCTGCAATGGATTGATATGGCGACCGTAAAAACTATTGGCTACACCGCGTACGCCTTGCCAATATTGCTGATTTATTTGGCGGTTGAGACTTTCCGAGCGGAAGAGAATCAATTACCCGCAGTGGTGAAATTTGCGGCAATTCTGGAAATTGTGTGGTTTTCTGGATTGTTTGGGTTAATGAAGACGGCTTCGCATCCGAATTCTGGTGGATTTGTGGGCGACATATTGAATACGGCTACACTGAAAATGGTAGATTCGGCAATTGCTGTGATTATTTATCTGGTTTTGGCGTTTATAACGGTTCTATTTATTACCCAGACGTCACCGTTTACAGTTTTCAGTAAACTTTGGGAGATGATTAAGAGCAATACCAAGGAAGACGATAATAATCGTTCTATTATGAAGAAGGCGTCAATTGCTCAACCGACAGAAGAAGAGAAAAAGACCGACTTGGGAGAAATTAAGCTAAACGCTGGTGTGCCAATAATTGATACAGCCAAAGAGAAAAAGAGTCTATTGAAGAAAGTAGAGAAGCCGGAAAAGGTCAATGAAGAGCAGGCTTTGGTGGCAACTCGTGATCCAAATTGGGAAGCGCCAAGCTTGGATCTATTAGAGAAGAATGAAAGTGGTGCTGATGCTGGAGATACGCGTCAGAACGCCCAAATAATTCACGATACGCTGGCTGAATTTAATATTGAGGCGGCGATGGGCGACATTAATGTTGGTCCAAAAGTTACGCAGTACACCTTAAGACCGCCAAGTGGGGTTAAATTGACGCGAATTACGGCGCTGGAGACTAACATTGCGCTTAATTTGGCAGCACAAAGTTTAAGGATTGAGGCGCCAATTCCTGGTCAGCGAGCGGTTGGTATTGAGGTGCCTAACCGTAAGGCTGCCGAGGTGCGATTACGAAGTACGTTGTCGTCAAAACAGTGGGCTGCTGCTCGTGATCCTTTGAGTTTTGGAATTGGTAAAGATATATCTGGTCAAGTTGTTGTGGGTGAACTGGGAAAGATGCCGCATTTGTTGATTGCTGGACAAACGGGTTCTGGTAAATCTGTGATGATTAATACTTTGCTATGTAGCTTGCTGTATCGCAATAGTCCGAGTGATATGAAGTTGATTTTGGTTGACCCGAAGCAAGTTGAAATGGCGCCATATGCTGATATTCCGCACCTTCTTACTCCGGTGATTAACGAACCGGAAAAGACCATTTCAGCTTTGAAGTGGGCGGTGAATGAGATGGAGCGCCGCTACAAATTGTTGGCGGGCGAGAAAATCCGTAATATTAAGGAATACAACAAGAGGTTGCAATCGCGCGCTAAGAAGATTGCAATTGCTGATGAAAATGGCAATGTTCAGGAGCATGAAGATGGATCGATGCCGTATATCGTGATTGTGGTGGACGAGATGTCTGATCTCATGATGATGGCTAAAAAGGATGTTGAGACGTTAATTGTTCGTTTGGCGCAGAAGTCTCGAGCGGTTGGTATTCACTTGGTGCTGGCAACGCAGCGTCCTAGTGTGAATGTGATTACCGGTTTGATTAAGGCAAACGTGCCGGCGCGAATTGCCTTTACGGTGGCTAGCCAGGTTGACAGTATAACGATTTTAGACCAATCTGGCGCTGAGAAATTATTGGGTCAAGGAGATATGCTATTTTACGTAACAAGTATGAGCAAGCCAAAACGTATTCAGGGTGCCTGGGTGACAGATGACGAGGTGAATAAAATTGCCGATCATTTGCGTATGCAGATGGCTCCGCAGTATAACGACGAAGTGGTGGCTCAGCCGGTTCAATTGGACGGCAAGGGTGGCGTCGTGATGGACTTGTCAGAAGGTGGTGACGATAAGTTTAAGGACGCGGTTCGTGTGGTGGTCGAACGACGCAAGGCTTCAACAAGTATGCTGCAAACGCGCCTGGGAATTGGTTATCAGCGAGCTGCTCGAATCATTGAAGAGATGGAAGAGCGGGGAATTATTGGTCCGCAGAACGGTTCTAAGCCGCGCGATGTTTTGATTTCTAGTCCAGAAGAGCTTGAGGAATTGCTGGCGGAATAGCGATTGCTACGATTTATCAGTAGTGAGATTGGCAATATTGGCTGTTTAGTGATATAATAGCAATTGAATATTAACCTAAGCTTGTGTGAGACAGCATAAGCATCTGTAAATGGATTCCAGAGGAGGAAACATGAACGAATACGAACTAACTGTTCTTATTCACCCGGATTTAGAGGCTAATCTAGATTCAGCGTTGGATAAGGTACGTGGTTTAATCACTGCTAACGGTGGTGAAATTACTAAAGAAGATAACTGGGGCAAGAAAAAATTGGCCTACACAATCAAGCGTGAAGATTTTGCAGTTTACGTTTGTTTTGAGGTTAAATTGCCAGCACCAGCTTTATTGAAAATTTCAAACACACTTAATATTACTGATGAAGTTTTGCGCTACCTATTGGTAAAAACTGATGAAAAAACTCGTCAAGCATTAAGCGAGCAAAAAGCACGCAACGAAGAATCTGATTCAAGCGAATCAAGTAAATAAGCCTAACTGCCGTAAGGTAAAAAAGGGGATAGAATATGGCACGAAGTATCAATCAAGTGATTTTGTTGGGTAGATTGACACGTGATCCAGAACAGCGAACAACTGCTTCTGGCAAGAATGTAGTTAGTTTCAGCATTGCTGTTGATCGACAATCTCAAGACGATCAGGCTGATTTTTTCAATATCACAGCCTGGGATAAACTTGGTGATTTGGTAATGCAATATCTAAGCAAAGGTCGTCGAGTTTTGATCCAAGGACGACTGCGACAGGATAGCTGGGAAGATAAGGATACCGGTAAAAGACAGAGTCGAATTGAAGTCACTGCTTCAGATGTAACGTTCTTAGACGGTCCAAGCGGCGACAATTCAGGTTCTGCAGCACCAAAGACTACTAAAAAAGAGGAAGTCGTAACGGAAATTGACGATAAGCCAATTGACCTAAGCGAAATTCCATTCTAATAAGGAGATTAAAATGGCACAATTGAAGAAAAATCCACCGATTATTTTTGATTATAAAGATGTAAAAACTTTGCAACGTTACATCAATGTTTACGGTCAAATCGAGCCAATCAGCAAGACTGGTTTGAGCGAAAAGCAACAGCGAAGCTTGGCGGTAGCAATTAAGCGTGCTCGCCACTTGGCTTTGTTGCCATTTGTTACTAGCAACTAGGAACGTTTAATGCGCAATATCTCGTTGCTATTACATATTTGGCAGCGAGATATTTTATTGGAAAGGAGAAAATATGTATCAGCCAACTGATTTGAAAAAGGGCGTAGTTTGTCAAATTGACGGCAAGCCATATCGCGTCGTAGAGTACGGCCAAAAAGTTATGGGTCGTGGCGGTTCGATTGTTAACGTGAAATTGAAAAACCTAATTGACGGAAGTGTTATTCCAAAGACTTTCAAGGGTCAAGAGCGAATTGAAGCTGCGGAAGTAAATAATAAAACTGCGCAATATTTGTATAACGACGGCGACAAGTTCTATTTCATGGATCCGACTAGCTTTGAGCAATTTGAGCTGGCTGCGGAAATCGTGGATGACGCTAGTAAATACCTGAAAGAAGGCGATGAATTAAGCCTTCAATTCTTCGACGGTCGAGTGATTAACGTTGAACTACCAAAGAATAAATATCTGGAAGTTACCTACACGGAAGATGTGGTTAAGGGTGATACGACTTCATCTGTGTTAAAAGACGCTACTTTGGAGACAGGGCTAGTTGTCAAAGTTCCAGCATTTATCAAGCAGGGTGATATTATTAGCGTTGACACATCCACTGGCGAATATCGCGAGCGAAAGAAATAGTCCTATTTAATGAAACAGCGATTAGATAAAGCTCTGGTCGAGCGTGGTTTGGCGACAACAAGGTCTCAGGCGGATAATTTTATTCGCCTGGGCTATGTTTTTTTGAATAAGAAAATTGTCCAAAAATCAGGGACTATGGTGTCTGATTCAGACGAGATAAAGCTCGAGAAAAAAGAAACTTATGTTTCGCGAGCTGGCTTAAAACTAGCAAGCGTGGCAGAGTATTTTCATCTTAATTTTCAGGATAAAACTGTTCTGGACATTGGCTCGAGTACGGGCGGATTTACTGACTATTCGCTGCGTCACGGCGCTAAAAAGGTATTTGCTGTTGATGTTGGAACGGAGCAGCTCCATCCAAGTTTGAGGTCGAATCCAAAAATTGCTCTATACGAAAAGACCGATATTCGTGATTTTTATGCAGATGAAGCGATTGACATTATCGTGGGCGATGTGTCGTTTATATCTCTGAGGGAAATTTTGCCGCACGTGGCAGAAAATTTGATGAACACGAATACGATATTGATTGCTATGGTGAAGCCTCAATTTGAGGCGGGGCGGCATCAGGTTAATAAGGGAATTATTAAAAACGATAAAGTTCGTCGACAGATTTTGTCTGACTTTGAAGATTGGTCGAGGAAATATTTCGTCGTTTTAGATAAAAAAGATAGTGAAGTGGCTGGCAGTAAGGGCAATCTCGAGCGATTTTACAAATTGAAATTAGCTAAACGTTAAACCTAAACTCAACAACATCATTTGGTTGCATGACGTAAGTTTTTCCTTCGGTGCGAATTTTGCCATTTTCGCGAGCCTTAACTTCCGATCCCGCTGCGACTAAATCGTTAAAATCGACAATTTGTGCGGCAATAAATCCGCGCTCAAAATCCGAGTGAATAACGCCCGCGGCTTGCGGTGCAGTCCAGCCTTTGTGAATTGTCCAAGCTCGGACTTCTTTTTCGCCCGCAGTTAAGTAGCTTTGTAGTCCAAGTGTATTGTAGGCTGCGTGAATAAGTTTGGCGAGCCCAGTTTCCTTGACGCCGTAGCTTTCTAATAACTCTTTGGCGTCATTTTCAGATAATCCCTTCAATTCTTCTTCCAGTTTTGCACAGACAAAGACAGTTTTTGCGGGACTTACGAGTTCGGTCAATTGACTCTGTAGATCGGAATTGTTCAATCCTTCCTCGTCGACATTAAATGCGTAAATGACGGGTTTGGCGGTAAGAAGGTGTAGGTCGGAAATTGCCTCAAAATCCACATCTGACAGGGCGGAAATTGGTACGCCTTTTTGTAAATTGTCGATTAAAGATTGCAGATATTCAACTTTTTGGCGAGCTTTTGGATTTGCTTTGGCTTCTTTTTGAAGTTGAGGCAGGCGTTTTTCAAGAGTTTGCAAATCAGCCAGAATCAGCTCAGTATTTATAACCTCAATGTCTTTCTTAGGGTCAATCGGTGCTTCGTCGTGGCGCAAAATTTTTGAATTTTCGAACGCACGGACAACATGGATAATTGCGTCGCATTCTCTGATGTTATGAAGAAACTTATTGCCCAAACCTTCACCTTTAGACGCGCCAGCAACCAGCCCCGCAATATCAACGAAAGTGACGGTGGCTGGAATAATTTTTTGCGCATTATAAAGATCGGCTAAAATTTGCAGGCGATTATCTGGCACAGGAACAATTCCTGTGTTCGGCTCAATTGTCGCGAACGGATAATTAGCCGCCAAAATATCATTATTTGTTAAAGCGTTAAAAAGTGTCGACTTGCCGACATTTGGTAAACCAACTATTCCAATAGATAAACTCATATATTTATTATATCATCTGCGTAATCTTTGATATAATTATAAGCATGAGAAGAAAATACTCATTGCCTAAGGTGGGCATGCTGGCAATAGTAGTGGCTTTGGCTATTTCGGTAACGGCTTTTTTTATCTATACGTACGCGGCGCCAAGCTCGCCAAATTGGACTTTATGGGGTGAATCTTGGGTAACTAAGAATTTTAATTCGGCAGACGCTGAAAATTATGGCTCTGATTGGAAGAGTGGGCCGAATAGATTAAGGAACGTAAAGCCCGGCGATACTGTCGACTGGTGGCATGGTATTCGTGTTCAGAACGGTCCTACGGATGATGTTATAGTTGGTGTTCAACAAGATGTCTTTGACCTAAGAACGAATCAGCCAATAGATAGCGATAAGAGCTTAAACGGGCGAGGCGCTTGGCATAGTGAACGTTCTGCGAAATTTGAGAATAAATCTAAATGGAGCGATTATGCTTGGATTCGTAAATATAACCCAGCGGATTATCTCACTACCTCTATGGAGGCGTTGAATGGTAAATCTCGATTGGAAGATCTTCATGGCGAGCTTGGAAAGAATAAATTCATGTATACGCGAGTCATCAAGAAAGAGGATATGGGAAAGCGCATTTGTCAGCGAGTTTATTGGAGTAAGGGGAGTGCTCGATCAACAGCTGGTTGGACATATTCGTCTTACGCTTGTGTTGAGGTGCCGTATGATTATGATGTCGAACCTTCGGTGAATGTCAATTCAGATTACATTAACGCAGAAAGCGCTACTAGTGTTGATGGTATAAATGCTGGTTTAAGTAATAAAGGGCCAGCTAAAACACAAGGCTCTTCGTATGCACTTGCTAGGTTTATTTCTCGGGACACAGAAGTTTCGAGTATGGATGGAGCATCAATTTCATTAGCAAGCGGAACGACTCATGATTGGTCATGTGCGGTTGTGCGATTGATAAAAGAGCAACATAGGGAACTGAATATTGACGGTAGTACATGTAAGGAGATTATCGGTAATGGCGGAAATAACCAGCTTAATGTTGGATTAACGACGATTGCGACTAATGCCACCGACACGCTTGGAGGTGTGAAATTGAACTCAAATGACAGTTTATGCTATGTTGCGATGGTTAGCGGCTATAACGGTCTGGTTTCTTCGACAGATTTTAGATATGCGATTAAGTGTGTCAAAACTTCAAAGAGACCAAAAGTTCAGGTTTGGGGTGGAGATATAAAAACAGATAAGGATGTAATTACCAGCACGACATCTAATACTATAATTGGACCAGACAGTCAGACTATAGTAGATAAACCTACGATGCAATCAATGGGACTATGGGGTACAGGTTTAGATAGAAACGGCAATATTCTTAAAGGAGATAAGGTTGTTAATTCTAGTAATTATGGATATAAAGATGGAGATAAGCCGGATGAACATTGGTCAATAATTTGTTCGGAAGATTCATACGGAGGTAATGGCAATCAGAGGGCGTATAATAAATCCACCAATACAGCTGAAGATTTACCAAATTGCCGAGGCAATGCGAATAACCTAACTAATGAATATGAAGCGAGAACTGCCGTAACGACTTGGTGGCGTGATGGGAGCGGACTTCATCAACGTGAGGGTTTTCTTCCGTGTGATGCTATAGCAGATAAAGACTTGGTGGGAAAGTCTCCCATTATTCCAAGTAGCCCATATTGTCATCAGGGAGTTTGGGATGAGATTCCGAATGCAAAGTGGATTAGTATTAATAGTTATGGACGTCATACTTATTCCGACGACAAACCAGATCCGGCTGTAAAAAAATGTCTTTTTGTCACTGATTCGAAGATGTTGGATTGCGGAAATACTTATGTTTTTAGGTTAAAAAATGTTAAATTGAGTGAGCTAAAAAATGCTAAAAAATTGAGTCTTAATTTTGCTGGTGCTGCCGATAACTATGTTAGAGTAAAAATAAACGGCTATGAAATGGATACCGTAGGAAATGCGGGAGGCACGTCTAGTGGTGTACAACATCAAGGTTGGGCGCTTCCAGGGTTTACGTCTGGTTCTCGATTTACTGCCGAAATGAAACCGGGTACTGTTTTGTATGGAGATGGAAATGTGATTGATATTTACGTTAAGTCCAACCCGTCTCATATGGGTTTGGTGATTAGTGATATATCGTTATCGTATACGATGGATCGTACTTATCAGAATATGTATAGCTCTTGGGGTGAATATGGAATTATTGCCAATGGTAAGGCTGAATCAGCTTCAGGAGCTGGACTGTCGTCATCGTTTAATGGTCGCTCGGGTGTAAATCCACGCGATTACAACAAATTAACTTTTGCTAATACTCCAAAGTTTGGTAATTTTAGCAACACCAGTTCAGTTTCAGATAATTTTACTTTACCGTCGGTTGGTGGCGTCAAGGGTAGTGTTTCTGGTAACGTGGATGTCAACAGCTTGTCCACAGGTGAATATAACGCTGGAAATATAACCTTAACGGGGTCAAAATTAAGCGTAGGCAAGAGTATAGTCATAAAGTCTTCAGGCGTAGTTAGGGTTTCGGGTGATTTGCTATACACAGACACGAATGATGTGCGCCAATTGCCACAACTAATTATCTACGCGAAGAATATTATTATAGAGCCTTCGGTTGGGGAAGTGAATGCTTGGTTGATTACTCAGAAAGACGGATATGTTAGTACTTGTGGTGTGGTAATTAGCGATGTAGCTTGGCTGAGTGGTGTTTCTGATGTTTCTTGTGGCAAGCAATTGAAAATCAACGGGCCAATTAAAACTGGACGCTTGTTCTTGCGACGAACGTATGGTGGAAAACATGCTTCATCTGCAAAGAATGATCCGAATATGCACCCTGGAACTCCAGCAGAAATCATCAACTTAAGAGCGGACACTTATATTTGGGCTTACAATAATTACCGGAACACTGGCGCGATTAGTACGATGAATGTTCGTGAATTGCCGCCAAGATATTAAAAGTTTGCAAATTAAAACGCTAATGTATATAAT